>JAPLKF010000059.1 GCA_026388215.1 Pseudomonadota bacterium
ACAAAATCAATGGTATATCTACTTCTTCCGCAACCTTTTTGTAATGCCTGTATAAACCCTCCTGTGTTGGTTTATTATAATATGGGGTTGTGAGGAGACAGAGGTCTGCACCTAATTTCCTGGCGCCCTCTGTGAGTTCAATTGTCTCCTTTGTGCTGTTTGAGCCTGTCCCGGCAATTACAGGCACAGCACCATTCACATACTTTATGGTAAGCTCAATCACCCTTTCATGTTCATCATAGGATAGTGTTGCTGCCTCACCTGTTGTTCCGCACGGCACAATGCCATCAACACCGCCCTCGATTTGAAAAGCAATCAGCTTTTTCAGTGATTCTTCGTCTATCCTGTCATCATTGAAAGGTGTTACTAACGCTGTGTATATACCCTTTAATTCCATGGTTTCTCCTTCTATAAAAGTGCTTCTTCATGCAATGTTCCCATATATATAATCTTTGTATCCCCTTCAAGGTATACCTCATCATTGATATAGACCTTCAGTATTTCCCCTCCTTTGGTCCATATGTTCACAGGGGTTCCGGTTAATGCCTTCTCTTTTAAAATAACACCAACTGCAACTGCACCTGTGCCGCACGCAAATGTTTCACCCTCAACACCTCTCTCATAAGTCCTGATCTTCACATTTTCCCTATCAACAACCTTTACAAAATCGACGTTTGTACCCTTATCCCCAAACTCCTTATGATACCTTACAGCCCTTCCTAATTCCTCAACAGGTATACGATCTGTATCATCTACCAGAAGAACAGCATGGGGTACCCCTGTATTCACACTGCTTATAAATATCTCCTTGTCTTCAAGGGCAATAGGATAATCGAGTTTTAAATCAATCGGGTCTGTGAGCTGAAGCTTTACCCTTGTTCCATCTAATTCTGCCTTTATGAGACCGGCAATCGTTTCAAAAATCATCTTCTCCTTTGCAATACCCTTCATGAATGCAAATCTCGCAGCACATCTGCCCCCATTCCCGCACATCTCTGCCTCTGAGCCATCTGCATTGAAAAATCTCCAGCGAAAATCAAACCTTTTTGAATTTTCAATCAATATCAGGCCATCTGCCCCAACTGAATGGTACCTTCTACATATCTTCACCGTAAAATCGACTATATCCTGAAAATTCTTATAGACCATTCCATCCCTGTTGTCTATTATTATGAAGTCATTTCCACTTGCACTCATTTTAAAAAATTCCAATTTCAACACCTCGTTACACCTCCAAAAATGGCGGGATCGATTCTCCCCTTATCAGATCCTTGTACGTCTCCCTTTTCCTTATGACAAAAAACTCCTTTCCTTTTACAAGTACTTCTGCCACCCTCTTTCTTGAGTTATAGTTCGAAGCCATGGAAAAACCATAAGCACCTGCCCCTAAAACAGCTAATAACTCACCTGGTTCAAGGGACGGGATATCCCTATCCCTTGCAAAAAAATCCCCTGATTCACAAATAGGTCCGACTATGTCTACCCTCACATCTCTCCCATTATTCTTTTTCACAGGTATGATTTCATGGTAGGCATTATAGAGGGCCGGTCTCACAAGGTCATTCATGGCACCATCCACTACATAAAAGGTCTTTTCAGGTGTTTTTTTTACATAAAGAAGCCTCGTGATAAACACACCACTATTCCCGACCAGGACCCTGCCAGGTTCAAGTATTAAAGTAAGGCCTGTTCCCTTTAGTTCCTTTTCTATAACCTTTGCATAATCTTCTGGATGGGGTGGAAGCTCATCCTTGTATGTAATTCCAAGACCTCCACCAATATCAATATATTTAAGAGATATTCCATCCCCCTTAAGTTGAAGAATCATATCTTTCAAGGACCTCACAGCATCGACAAAAGGTGTAAGTTCCAGTATCTGCGAACCTATATGGGAGGATATGCCTACGGGCTTAAGATGCTTATCCCTGTTCATCCCTTTATAAAGTTTATAGGCATCATCCCACAGCACACCGAATTTATTCTTTTTCAGACCTGTCGTGATATAGGGGTGTGTTTTCGGGTCTATCTGGGGGTTTACCCTTATTGATACAGGCACCTTTCTCCCCATATGTATCGCCATATTTCTTATAGAGGCCAGTTCATCCTCTGATTCCACATTTATCATAAGGATACGAGACCTGATCGCAGACTTAATCTCCTCCTCCGTTTTTCCCACACCTGAAAACACTATCTTCTTACCGGGTATGCGGGCGCAAAGTGCCCTGTATAGTTCACCCCCTGATACTATATCTGCACCACCCCCGAGCCTCTCTATAACCTTCAAAATCGCTATGTTTGAATTTGCCTTACAGGAATAGCAGATAATATGGGGTATCCCTTTAAAGGCATTATCAAAGACACGCAAGTGGCGTGCGAGTGTTTTATAGCTATATACATAGAGAGGTGTTCCAGCAGCCTTAACTATGGCATCTATGGGTACATCTTCACAGTATAATTTGCTATCTCTATATCTGAAGAAATGCATGGCTTATTCTTTCAATATTATTATAGACTCACGTGAAGGCTCACTCTCATTCCCTGACGTATCGAGAGAGGTTATATAATATGAGACATATCTGTAATTAGGAATCTCCCTGTCAAAAAACATATTCCCCTTCACAGGCTCTTTATTCAACTTCTGCGCCTTCCCGGCACTTATCCTGAACACATTATAGCCTAAAATATCCTTTTCTACACTCTCCTTCCAGCTAATAACCACACCATTTTCCTTTCTCTCAGCCTTTACATTCGTTGCGGTTGAAGGGGATGTCTTGTCCATTGGTACTACCTCTACCTTTAATCCTTCACCCTCCCATCTCAATCCGCCTGTCTCCTTTACCTTCCTGATTTCGTATTTGTATTTCTTCCCATTCTCAAGCCCTGAATCTACAAAGTATGGTCTCGCAAGCGGTGCACTATTGAGTGGAGAAAGGGGGTAGGTATCATCATCATACCTGTACACATTATATGAAAAACCTTCCTCCTTTGGCCACGACAATTCAACCTTTCCATCCTCCCCCTTTGCAGAAATGTCTCTAAGTGATTCCGGTGGTTTCTCCCATTTTATAGAAAATACATTCGAGGTATCCCCTCGAAGACCCTTTTTTGTAATAGGATAAACCTTATACGCATATTCAAACCCATCCGCTAAATCATCATCATATACATATAGCTTTCCATTAGATATCGTATAACCCTTTTCTTCTTCAAGGCGGATCTCTTTAAACGGTTCAAAGACCCCCAGACAACTGCCACAACTCTTAAACATCTTAAAGCCTGCAAGGTCTATCACTGCTGACCCGTCCTTGTTTCGCTGTGGCATTGAAAAGGAAAGGAATAAAACCCCATCCCTTACTCCTCCTGATAAATCATTTATGCCCCCCGGTATAGGTAATCCCTTCGGCAAGGGGTCTCCCTTCTTACCACAGGAAGTTAAAAGCAATATTATCCCGATACTAAGAATTAAGATATATCTTTTCTTCATTAATTTCTTTTTCAACCCCTTTAAAAGAAGCAGCCCCTGTGGTTTTTCTATTCTTTAAGATGTTACGGGGATTGATATAATCAAAAACATCATTCCCAAAGGCCCTGGAATATTTTTTTATATCTCCAATCTTCATCTCCCACAGGGATTTACCTTTTTCCTCACACCCTCTCACCAGTTTACCAACTATTCCATGTGCTTCCCTGAAGGGTATCCCTTTTATAGTGAGATATTCTGCCATCTCAACAGCCGGCATAAAGCTATCATATACAGCAGCTTCCATCCTTTTTTTGTTTACCATCATACCCTTTATACACAGTTCCATGATAGAAATCGCATCTTTTGCAGTACTTATTGCATGGAATAGAGGTTCCTTATCTTCCTGGAGGTCTCTGTTATAAGCGAGCGGAAGGGCCTTCATCATTGAAAACATACTGAAGAGGTCACCGATAACGCGGGACGATTTGCCCCTTATCAGCTCCAATCCATCAGGGTTCTTTTTATGAGGCATGAGACTACTGCCTGTGCATAACTCATCAGGCAATGTAACAAATGAAAACTCCTCTGTAGAAAAGATTATGAGATCCTCTGAGATCCTTGAGAGATGTATCATTATCATGGCAAAGCAAAAGATGGCATCCAGAACAAAATCCCTATCAGACACCGCATCAATACTATTTTCAGAAATCTTTGAGAAGCCCAATCTCTGCCTCACATACTCCCTGTCCAATGGTATGGTCGAACCTGCAAGTGCACCACTTCCAAGGGGCAAAACATCTACCCCCTTTTTTATATCCTTGAGCCTTTCCCTGTCCCTTTTGAACATATAGTAGTACGCCATCAAATAATGGGAAAAGGTGATTACCTGGGCCCTCTGCATGTGGGTATACCCTGGCATAATAGTCCTTTTCTCTTTCTCTGCCCTGCCTATTAAACCCTTAAGCAGTCTGCACAGGCACTCATCTATGTTGTTAAGCTCTTCTTTTAAAAACATCCTCATATCAAGAGAGACCTGGTCATTCCTGCTTCTTCCTGTATGGAGCTTTTTCCCTGCATCCCCTATTTTCTCTATAAGCCGCGCTTCTATATGCATGTGTATATCTTCCATCGCATCTGAGAATGAAAGTTTCCCTCCTTTAATCTCCCTTTTTATTTCATCAAGGGCAGTTACGATTGTTCTTTTTTCTTTCTCCGTTAAGATACCAATCTTCTTTAGCATCTCGGCATGTGCCTTACTCCCCTCAATATCGTATTCAAAAAGCGTCCAATCAAAGCGGATAGAGGCACTGAATCTCTCCATAAGGGGGTTTGTTTTACCTTTAAATCTACCTCCCCACGCCTTCATGTTCTTTCACCAAATATTGCTGTACCAATTCTTACCATGGTAGCGCCCTCCTCGATTGCTACTTCAAAATCTGAAGACATTCCCATAGAGAGTTCCTTCATATCCAGTAAAAACTCCCTATTAGCCCTTTGCATAATCTCCCTTAATCCACTGAAAATGCCCCTTACTTCCTCAGGTGTTTCAGTATACGGTGCCATAGTCATAAGCCCAATGGGTTTCACATGTCTTAATGTATTAACCTTTCTTAGCATTCTCCTCAGATTTTCTTCTGTAGTCCCGTATTTGGAGGTTTCGCCGGAGAGATTCAACTCGAACAGAACCTTTATATCCTTTTCATATCTATCGAGGCCCTCAAGAAGTTCCCATCTGTCAACCGAATGAACGTAATTAAAAAGTCTTTGTATATATTTTACCTTATTTGTCTGTACATAACCAATCATATGCCAGCAAACGCCTTGCTCGAATCCTTCGATTTTTCTCTTTGCCTCTTGAATATAATTTTCCCCGAAATCCCCAATACCACAGGAGGCAGCATCCCGTATCCTTTCGATGTCAACACCCTTAGTAACACCAATTAATCGCACACTTAGTTCAGATCTACCTGCCCTGCTACAAGCCCTCGCTATTCTTTCCTTTACACGCTTGATCGAGTCTTCAATCTTCTTCAAGAGAGAACGCCCAATGACAAAAGAACCTCAGCAACCTCACATACGGGAAGGCCAACAACATTTGTGTAGGACCCCTTTATCTCCTTTACCATATAACCGCCCTTACCCTGCACTGCATATGAACCTGCCTTTCCCAGGGGTTCCGACGTTTTTATATACCTTATAATTTCTTCATCGGATAAGTCTCTGACAAAAACCCTTGTCTCCACTGCATCCCGATACACAATATCCTTTGATAAATTCAGGACGCAGTAGCCTGTAATAACCTTATGCCATTTTCCTCCTAAGGTCTTCAGCATATCGAAAGCTTCTTTTTCACCCTTTGGTTTCCCCAGCACCTTGTTTTTATACACAACCGCTGTATCTGCCCCGATAATCCATTTATCCGGAAAATGGCTTCCCACCTTAGAGGCCTTTTCATACGATATTCTCAACACATACTCCCTTGGAGGCTCATCCTTCCTCCTGCGTTCATCAATATCAGGGGGTATAATGGAAAAGGATATGCCAAGGGTCCTTAAGATATCCACCCTTCTTGTAGATTCACTTGCCAGTATTATAGAATCTCCATCCTTAACTTGAAACATCTTAGTCTCCTATCGTAGAATAGAAAAATATATGAAATTCTCTATAATTTCAAGATAAATGTGTATTTAAACTATCAGTAGTCAGCTTTCAGCCGTATTGGATTAGAGATTCTTTAAGCTGATGGCTAAAAGCTAATGGCTAAACGACGAAAGGAGAGCTAATGAATGGTATTATCCAAATCATTACAACAATTGACAGCAAAGATAAGATAGAGAAAATAGGCAGACACCTTCTTGAAAGAAGATTGGTCTCATCCGTACAGATTATAGGTCCAATAAAAAGTATATACTGGTGGAAGGGGAAGATTGAAGAAGCTGAAGAATGGGCATGCGTCATGAAAAGCAGGAAATCTCTCTACACAAGTATTGAAAAAGAAATAAAAAAACTCCATACTTATGAATTACCGGAAATCATAGCGATTGATATAGATAATGTCCTATCAGAATATACCAATTGGGTTCTCAGTGAGACTATAACAGAATAGAACAGAATTAAGTTTTCCACTTGAGTCACACTGACACTTTCTTGTATGATATTTATCAGATCCTTATCTTTCACTTTTCCGTCTATGGGAGGAATATGATTACTGAAGACAGGAATCCCCGTTCCACAAATATTGAAAACCTCTCAATAGAAGAAATATTTAACATCATGAATGATGAAGATAGTATAGTCGTAAAATCTGTAAGTGGAGCAAAGGACAGTATATTGAGGGCCATAGATGATGCGATTCATACAATTGGGTCAGGGGGCAGCCTTATCTATATAGGAGCTGGAACAAGCGGCAGGCTTGGAATACTTGATGCATCAGAAATACCTCCCACCTTTAATGTATCATCCGATACAATCAGGACAATCATTGCAGGCGGTAAACGTGCTATAACCAATTCTATAGAAGGTGCTGAAGACGATAAGGATGCTGGAAAAAGGGCTGTTTCGGATGTAAGGGTAAAAGATATGCTACTCGGAATTTCAGCAAGCGGGAAGACCCCTTACGTGATTGCTGCATTAAAGGAAGGGAAGGCACACGGTGCAAAGTGCTGGCTTCTGACATGTAATAATGTTGCATACAAATTCCTTGACGGGATCATTAAGGTGCTGGTGGGGCCTGAGATTATCGCTGGCTCTACAAGGTTAAAGGCAGGAACTGCTACGAAGATCGTTTTGAATATGATTTCTACCGCCACCATGATAAAGTTGGGAAGGGTATATAAGGGTTATATGATCGATGTAACCCCCTCAAATACCAAGCTTATAAACCGCTCTTTAAAAATCATTCAGAATATTACAGGTTGTAGCCATGAAAAGGCAAAGGTGCTTCTTAAAAAATCAGGCAATAACGTGAAAACTGCATTATTGATGAATCTTGGTGGATTAAGCTACAAAGATGCAAGGTTACGCCTGAAAAAATCAGGCGGATCTCTTAAACGTGCATTAGAGACAGCAAACAGTGAGAAAGCAAGTGTGAGCTATGATGGAATTAGTGGACACCAAAGTTGATGTACAATACAAGAACGGAGGTGTCAGAATAGAAAGGATTCCCAATGCATTATACACAAAGGAACTTCGGGAAGAAGCAGTAAGGATGATAACAAAGGGTGGCTTGAAAGCACCGGAGGTCAAAGAAGAATAAGTAGCAGCTGCAGACAGCTCCCTATCACCGCTTTTACATTGATTTCTCAGACCTGTCCTGTTAAAATAGCGGATGATTTCTCTGATAAAAGAACGATTAAAAGTATATCAGGCCAAGGAAATTCAATGCCCTAAATCCACATGGGCCGGGGTTATCATCCCAATATTTGAAAAAGATGGAAAGCCATTTATTGTTCTGACAAAAAGAACGCATACAGTAAAGATACACAAAGGTGAGGTCTCTTTCCCTGGCGGCATGTACGAAGACAAAGATGGTGATAGGATAAACACCGCCATAAGGGAATGCTGTGAAGAAATAGGCGTGAAGAAAAAGGACATGGAAATCCTCGGAAGACTGGACGATATGTTCACATTAACAGGTGTTTGTGTAAGACCCTATGTTGGCATCATACCATATCCATACACATTCAAGACAAACCCACATGAAGTGGCTTACCTCATATACCTTCCGCTTCAATACCTCCAGGAAGTCTACCCGGCTATGGAAGAAGCGGAACATGCAGGCAAGGTCGAGAAGGTACCCTCATTTTATTACAATGGTGACAGGATATGGGGGGCCACATGCAGGATACTCTTAAGGTTTAAACGGATAATAGAAGATGGGAAGATTTAACTTCAAGGTTTTATTGATCCTTTCGTTGGGGCACCTTGTTGTGGACATCTACCAGGGGGCACTCCCTGCAACATTGCCCTTCCTGAAAGAAAGGCTTTCCCTCTCCTATACGATGACAGGTTTTATACTGATGGTTGCCAATTTCACCTCTTCCGTGCTTCAACCGCTTTTTGGTTTTTATTCGGATAAAAAAGAGAAGGCAATCCTTCTTCCCATTGGAATATTATGTGCAGGTCTTGGATTTTCCCTTTTATCCTTACCTACAAACTATGCAATCATTCTTATGCTTGTGACAATAAGCGGTCTTGGTGTAGCATCATACCACCCCGAAGGCTACAAAACCGCCCATTTCTTTACCGGTGAAAAGAGCGTTACCGGGATGTCCATATTCTCTGTGGGGGGGAATTTTGGCTTTGCACTCGGTCCCATCATATCAATCTACATCATACAATACCTCGGATTTTCTTCCCTTCCAATAATTATCCTGCCATCATTGATCTTTACAGCGATAATTATTTACCAGAAAAACATAATAGCCATTCCTAAAATTGAGCATACAGAAAGACGGGCAGTTATGGACAAAACCCGTACCCCTATAGGCGCTTATATTTCTCTTGCCCTCATTATAAGTATAGTGGTGATGAGATCATGGACACAGATGGGTCTTTTAACCTATATACCCTTTTATTACATAAACTACCTGAAGGGAGACCCCCTGTTCGCAGGAAAGCTTGTTTTTGTATACCTTCTGTGCGGAGCAGCAGGCACATTGCTGGGCTCACCTTTTGCTGACAGATGGGGTCATAAGTTTTTCTTGAGATTATCCATGTTCCTCGCAACATTAACGTTACCACTGATCTTTGTGCCATTTATTGCAAAAAGCTATCTTTTATTCTTTGTTCTCGGGTTACAGGGAATTTTCCTCATCTCCACCTTCTCGGTAACTATAGTGATGGCACAGAAACTCCTGCCCCACAGGGTCGGGATCGCCTCAGGCCTTATGGTAGGCTTTGCGATCGGGACAGGTGGTTTAGGGGTAACGCTCCTCGGGTTAGTTGCAGACACATTTGGTGTTCCAGTTGCCCTTGAATCCATAATAATCTTACCCTTCATAGGGTTTGTTTTAAGTCTCATCGTAAGGTATAAAGGATAGGAAATGAAGTCTGTTATAAGTATCGTAGGTCGGCCTAATGTAGGTAAATCAACCCTTTTCAATAGAATTATAGGTTACAGAAAGGCAATCACAGAAGACACCCCGGGGGTTACAAGGGATAGAAATTACGGTGAGTTTGATTATCAGGGAGAATCCTTTGTGCTTGTTGACACAGGAGGGTTTGAGCCTTTTAGGGAAGATGGTTATTTCCCCCTGATAAAAAGGCAAATCCATGTATCTATGGATGAGTCATCGGCAATAATATTTGTTTTAGATGGAAAAGAAGGGATACTTCCTCAAGATGTGGATATTGCAAAGATATTAAGAAGGTATGAAAAACCAGTCTTATATGCGATTAACAAGGTAGATTCAAAGAAAAGGGAAATGGACATTTCAGAATTTTATGCCCTTGGGGCTGAAAGGTTGTACCCGATAAGCGCCCTCCATGGCATAGGTATAGGAGAGTTGCTCGAAGATATTTATAAAGCAATGGGAGGGACGAAGGACGAGGGACTAAGGACGAGGGACGACCGCTTTGCTTGGACGAGGGATGAGGTAAACCGTGAGGGACGTGGGACTATACGAAAAGCAGAGAGCAGAGAGCAGAGAGCAGAGAGCAAGGCAGAGTTATCAGAAGCAATTCGGATTGCCATTGTGGGGAGACCTAACACAGGAAAATCCTCTATTGTGAACAGACTTCTCTCCTCGGAAAGGATGATAGTAAGCGATATTCCAGGAACTACAAGGGATGCGATCGACTCAAAGATTATGTTCAGAGATGAAGAGATTATCATCATCGATACTGCGGGACTACGGAAGAAGGGCAAAATCTATTTGAAGGTAGAGGAATATTCTGTCGCAAGTGCCCTTCATACCATAGAGAGGGCGAATATTGTAAATCTTATAATAGATGCAAATGAAGGGGCAAGCCATCAGGATGCAGCCATAGCACACCTGATCATTACAAAGGGCAAGGGGATCTGTATTGTTATAAATAAATGGGACCTTGTAAAAGGAAAAATAGGCGAAAATGAATACACAGAGATGATTAAAAAAAGGATACCCCATGCAGCATTCTCTCCTGTTATCTTTACCTCTGCAAAAACCGGGAAGAACATTGAGAAAATACTGGAAATAGATGCAAGAATATATGCCCAGCTTATGAGAAGGATAAGCACCTCAAGGTTGAACGTGGTCTTCGAAGAATTCTTTCGAGGATCCAGCGTGCCTTATATTGAAGGGAAACAGGTAAAAATCTCCTATGTCAACCAGGCAAGGATCTTACCTCCCACCTTTGTACTCTTTTCAAACTACCCCAGGTTGATACCGGAACACTACAAAAGGTATCTTATAAACTGCGTAAGGGAAAAGTATGGTTTTCAAGGTGCTCCTTTAAGGCTGATTTTTAAGAAAAAATAAATACCTTTGCCAAGTAAAAAATGGACAATAGACCTGCACTTATACTTAAATCTTCAGGTGCAAAATATTTTTAAAAGATGTAAACTTAAAAGCATTTAAACATAGCTTGAACATGAATGCGGAGGTTGAATGAGCATAATAATACTTGCATTGATTATCATATTATTTATCGCCACATTCTCAGTACAAAATGCAGCACCTGTATCCATCTCTTTTTTGTTCTGGAAATTTGAGGGATCTTTGGCAATCGTGATATTCCTTTCAGCATTAGCTGGAGCGGTTATTGCCTCTATTGTTGTATTTTGGCTACATATTGGGCGGCATGAAAAGGAAAAGAAACCAGGTACATAGACTGATGAGTAAGGGCCGTTATCTATCTTAACTCATAAACGGCCCCACCCTCAATCGAAAACAAAAGACTATATAAATATGCTAAGCAATCTTCTTAAGATACATACCACCTCAAATAGGGAATCCCAATAATCAGAAACACTACCAAGAAGATTACGCCAAATATAAATCCCAATGTCCAGAACTCCTTACGACTTATATACCCACTCCCGTAGTAAATAGGACTTGGCCCTGTGGCATAGGGGGTCAGAATACCTATCAACCCAAGCGTATAACAGAGAAGCATAGCGAGTAATTTTATAGGCATACCTGGTACTACTATAGCCGTTGCTAAAAATACAGGGAGTAGCGCTGTAGTATGTGCTGTAATACTCGCGAACATGTAGTGGACCATGTAAAAAATGGCAACGAGCAAAATTATTATCCAGATGAGGGGCAAACCTTTCATAACCCCTGCGGTGATTGTTGCGAACCATTTGATGAATCCTACAAGTCTTAAGCCATCAGCCAGAGTGACCAGTGTACCAAACCATACCAACACATTCCATGCCTGCTTGTGGTTCAGTAAATCGTTCCAGCTTATGATGCCGGTAAGAATCATGAGAGAGAGAACCATCAAGGCTACCGTAGTGGCGTCAACCCATTTGCCACCAAAAATCCAAAGGACCAGTGCAATGATTGCCAGGCTTGCCATGGTTAATTCGTTACGTGTTATCTTACCCATCTTAGATAGTTCATCACGAGCCCATACATGGACACTCTCGCTGGACTTTACCTCTGGTGGATATATCTTATAAACCAGATAAGGAACTAATATGAAAAGCAGTCCACCCATCGGCAAAAAACCTAAAAACCATTCCCGCCAGGTAATGCTCACCTTAACGGTTTTACTCACCAATTCCAATGCCAGGAGGTTGGGTGCAAGTCCGGTTAAAAACATTGAGCTGGTGACGCAGGTAGTAGCTAAAGCAGTCCACATGATATAAGAGCCAATCTTACGGGATGTCTCTCCAGGTTCTGAACCATAGAGTCCAGGAATGTTTTCGATAACAGGATAGATTGTCCCACCACTTCGTGCGGTATTTGACGGAATGAAAGGCGCCAGAACAAGGTCTGATATGGCAATGGCATAACCAAGCCCCAGTGTTTTCTTCCCGAGCCATTGTACCAGAAACAGTGCAATACGACGCCCAAGACCTGTTCTCTCGTAGCCCATGGCAAACATGTAAGCTACAAAGATCAGCCAGACTGTGCCATTTGAGAATCCGGAAAGAGTCCACTTGATAGCGTCGCCTGGTTTAGTGCTGATAAGCTGTAAAACAGCAGCTAACGTAACGCCGATGACGCCTATCGCAGCTGCCGGCATTGGTTCCAGGATTAAGCCTAAGATAACACCAACAAATAAAGCAAAATAGTACCAGGCATGTGGCTGTAAACCCTGGGGAACAGGTATTAAAATAAGAACAATCCATACAATGATCGGTATCAATGCATTTCTAAGCAATTTCTTGTCCATATAAGTTTACCCCCTTTAATATGTTTGGTAATCTATAATGTACTTTAAGTAAGAATATATCATGGTTGTCACAAAATAAAGCAAATTTTAAACTAAAAAAGGTATGTGTCATACTTTTTTTAGTTTTTTTGTTGCCTTTTTTACATTTTCCTTTAAAATTCATTTTATGGAAAATAATGTATTATTGAGTATTTTCGGCTCTTTTGAGCCGGGAAACGTACGTGAGTGCGACTTCGAGCAACGAGCGAAACAGTGTTCCGGCCATGCCAATTTTTTCACACCTTCTTAAGGGGTACATCAAGCAATTTTAGGAGGAAATATGCATAGGATAGCCGTTATTCCTGGGGATGGTATCGGGAAAGAAGTAGTACCCGAGGGTATCAGGGTCATTGAAGCTGTTGGAAAAAGGTTT
>JAPLKF010000060.1 GCA_026388215.1 Pseudomonadota bacterium
TAAGGACACTCGGAAAAGATTACAGGTAAATCGAGTTTAGTTGCGAGTCTCAATAGTTCTTTCTCCTCCACATATGCAAGGGGTCTTATGATTGCGAGTTCGCCATCAAACATTTCCTGGTATGGTTTCATGGTCCCTATCTCACCCTGAAAGAATAGATTTAAAAGCATTGTCTCGACAATGTCGTCCAGATGATGGGCAAAGGCAATCTTCGTGCACCCGATTTCATGGGCAAGATTAAAGAGCGCCTTTCTCCTGTTCCAGCTGCACCAGAAACATCCAAATTTTTCTTCTTCCCCTTTCCATTCTTCTGATGGATGGGCAATGATATATGGGGTGGATTCTTCTTTAAAATATTCAATCAATATGTCCTTATTAACCCATTTGAAGCCCATATCAACGAAGCATGCGATGATTTCGTAATGTATAGGGACGAATTTTATCCTTTCCTTCATTATCTTTAAGAGAGAAAGGCTATCCTTGCCTCCCGAGACAGCAATCAGCACCTTATCCCCTTCCTTAAGCATCTTGTAATCCCAGATGGCCTTACCCACCTTTTTTGTTATGAAATATAAAAGACCATTTAAATTCATGCGATTGATTCTGCAAGCTTTCTGGCCTTTTCTTTGAAAGCCCTTTTTACCTCGCCTTTTTCCTGGCAGCCAGTTGCCTCGACGCTTCCAATATATGAGAGCTTTAACAGGTTAAAGGTCATTTTGAACATCTCTATGGCTGGTTTAAGTGTGCCCCTCTCTTCATCTCCGCATGTCATCAGGGTAATGGCCTTTTTCCCTTTTATTCTTGAATCGTAATTTTCGTCCATGAATGCTATCGACCTGTCTATGACAAGCTTCAGCTGACTTGATGGGGCAAACCAGTAGATGGGGGAGGCATATACGATGAGGTCTGATTCCATCATGTACTTTCTTATATCTTTCATGTCGTCATTGATTTTGCATACCCCCTTTTTTAAGCAGGCATAACAACCCTGGCATGGCCTGATGTTCATATCATTGAGATATAGCATTCTCACGCTGTGTCCTTTGCGTTTTATTATATCAGACAGGAGATTCACAAGTTGTATGGTGTTACCGTTTTTGCGTGGACTTCCAAAAAGTATGACCGTTTTCATTATAGCCCTCCTTGTTTTTTTAAACTTCCTTATTATAAGGATTTTTTCTCTAACGGGTCAAGTGGGTAAAAATCGATTGACAGATTTTAAGTCCCTTGCTATAGAAAAAATAAATACCCGTGGATTGAAAAGGAGCAATAACGAGCTTATAATGTAAGTATCAATTGTTATTTGTTTGGCTTATAAGTCTTACAAGCCTGTAGACCAATAAATTGGTTGAAAGGAGGGATAAGGAGAATGGATAACAAGCAGGAAAATAAAGGTTGGAGTCCATATCTCGCCGGTGCCCTGACTGGATTGCTGCTCGTGTTCTCTGTCTGGTTTACCGGGAAGTATGTTGGGGCATCAACTACCTTTGTTCGTACGGCAGGGCTTTTTGAAAAACAATTTAATACTGAACGTGTAAGCAAAATGGAATATTTCGTAAAGGAAATACCCAAAATTGACTGGCAGTGGATGTTTGTGGTGGGTATATTCTTTGGTTCACTTATTGCCTCAACAACCTCAAAAACCTTTCGCTGGCAGGCTACTCCTACTATGTGGGAAGGTCGCTTTGGTCCAAATAAGGCAAAACGGGCAATTGTAGCATTTATTGGTGGGGCTATAGCGATGTTTGGGGCAAGGCTTGCCGATGGGTGACCGAGTGGCCATGGGCTGAGCGGTTCGCTCCAGTTAGCAGTAAGTGGATATATTTCTTTGATATGTTTTTTTGTTGGTGGTCTTATTGTTGCCTATATCCTTTATAAAGGAGGTAACAAGACATGAGTGAACTCGTATACGGTTTTGTGACAGGGATAATATTCGGGTTCCTTTTACAAAAGGGACACGTGATTCGCTATGACAAACAACTTGGTGCATTACGTCTCATTGATATGACAATTGTGAAGTTTATGCTCTCTACGATTCTAATGGCAATGGTCGGGGTTTATCTCCTTAAGGACCTTGGTATTGCTAAACTTTCTGTAAAACCGACGATTTTAGGGGGGAATATTATTGGCGGCCTTATCTTTGGATTTGGCTGGGGGTTTCTCGGCTATTGTCCAGGGACATCACTTGGAGCATTGGGAGAAGGACGATGGGACGCAGCCTGGGGTATACTGGGGATGCTTACCGGTGCAGCAATTTTTGCAGAAGCCTTCCCTGTTCTAAAGAACTCAGTCCTCAAATGGGGAGTATACGGGAAAATCACAATACCGCAGATACTGGGGATAAACCACTGGATTATCATAGTTCTATTTGTCATAATCAGCATATTGCTGTTCAGGTGGTTTGAGAAGAAGGGGATGTAAACGAAGGACGATGGACGAAAAAAGAATTTGCGTCCATCGTGTTAGTTATCCCGCAAGGGCAGGAGAGCGATCGTCCTAATGAACGAAGTGAATGGTCGTCCATCTTAGAAAAAAACGGAGGAAAACATGGCGTTAAAAAGTGAAAGTGCATTAAAAAGGGCAATTGAGATGGAAATGGAAGGAAAGCAATTTTACCTGCAATCAGCGGAAAAGGTAAAAAGCAAGCTTGCAAAAAATGTGTTTAAGGAACTTGCAAAAGAAGAGGATTTTCATATCAAAACTATAAAAACGATATATGGCAACCTTAAAAAAGATAAACCATTTAAAGAGTGGGTTACCACCATTGGTTCATCGGGGAAACTCGGGAAGGTTTTCAATGGTTCCCTTGCAGAGAAGGCAAAGGCTTCTGAGGATGATTTAAAAGCCCTTCGTTTTGCCCTTGATCTGGAGGATAAGAGTACAAAATATTACGAAGGCCTTGCAGGGGAAACCAAGAACGCCTTTGAAAGACGCTTTTATTTGACCCTTTCCTATGAGGAGAAGGGACATTACTTAAAAATCATGGATTCTATAGAGTATTTAACTGACCCTGTAGGATGGCTTTATATAAAGCAGGGAAGCATGGTGGACGGAGGGTGAGAAACGGTTTGGAGTTATGAGCTAACAGTTTCGGAGTATTTTATAGCATAGTGCATGGAGCAGAGAGCTAAGAGCAGAGAGTTAAAAGCTTTAAAACTCTATGCTATATGCTTGTATTAGTTCATCCACTCTATTTCTACAATCTTCCCTGCTTTTTTAAATTCAGGGTCACCGGTGAGGATAGTTGCCTTTTCGGCAAGTGCAGTTGTAATGACAAAACAATCTATAAAAGATATTGAATATTTCGCTTTTAATCTTGATGCTTCAATAACCTGCTCGAAGCTGTTGTGTATCGTTTTTATGGGAAGACCTGGGAGCACAACCTCTAAAAAGTAATCAGCCTGTTCATACCCCCCTTGTCTTGCAATGATGTAATACGTTTCACCTACATTCAGCTCGTTCATCAGGATTACTTTATCAGATGAAGATAGTATGTCTTTAACCTTCAAAAATTTTCCTTCCTTCTTCAGGTATGCAAGGAGTGCGTAAGAATCAAGTAATATCTTTTTCTTCATGCTCAAGCTCCTTTTTCCGTTCGGTTAATAAGGCATCAGTGAGGGAAGGCCCCTTTTCAAAGACCCCGCAAAAAGCTTCAACAGGATTCTCAGGTAAAGGCATGAGTTCAACGCGGTCTTTGAGTTTTTTTAGAAGAATTTTTTGTTTTGGCTTTATTTTCAAGGCATCTCTTACATTTTTGGGAATTACCAATTGACCCTTTGATGACATTGTGAGCAAAGTCATTTTCTTACCTCCATTAGTATGTCTTACTTAAGTATAATTATCTTACTATAAACATTAAAGTAAGTAAAGAACTTATATAATATTTAAACGCTTAAAGAAAAAATCTGTTTTGATTTTAGGTTGTTTCTGTGTTTTGGTATTATGATATTATAGTGCAATTGTCAACGGTTCAAGGGATATAAAAATGTTGAATATCAAGGCGATACTCAAACGTGAGGATATAAGGAAGTTTGTTTCTGAGAGCTGGGCTCTCTGCTGGCCTATGACGCTTATCATGTTTTTTGAGTTTTTAATAGGCCTTACTGACATCTATATTGCGGGCAGGGTTGGTAAAGAGATACAGGCTACATATGGTTTTGTCATTCAGCTCTACTTTATTTTTGTCATCATAGGGAATGCCCTCTCAATAGGAACAGTTGCTGTTATCTCAAGGCTCTTCACATCGAATGACAGGGAAGAACTGGCTAAGGCGGTGTACTCCACAGTTATCACTACTGTTATAGCCGGTATAATATTTGGGATAGCCGGTATCATTTTTACTCCAGAAATTATAAGTATCGTGAATATCCCTCATCAATTAAAACCCTTTGCTGTTCTACTCGGAAGAATTTACGCCGCAGGACTACTGTTTCACTACATACTCATAAACAGTAACGGTATTCTAAGGGCTTGTAAAAAGGTAAGGAGCTCTTTGCAAACAATGGCTATCGTCTGTTTTTCTAATATAGGGCTTAACTTTTTTCTCGTGTTTCATACCCACCTCGGTTTTAGAGGGATTGCCATATCAACTGCCACAAGCGTCTTTATTGGAAGCATCCTCAACCTCTGGCGTATCAGGGTATTCATGTCGGGGGCTAAAAGGTTTTCTCTTTATCTTACGAAAAGCATCATAGGTATTGGCTGGCCTTCAGGGTTACTTCAGATTTTATGGCAGTTCCATTCGATGGTAATTTTTTTAATTTTGAGTGCCCTGCCGAAACACAATGTTGAGGTCCTTGCCGCCCTTTCCGTCGGTATTAGAATTGAATCGGCAATCTTTTTACCTGCTATCGCATTTAATATGGCGAATGCGGTAATAGTTGGAAACCTGTTAGGTGAAAAGAGAAAAGAGGATGCCTTTCGTGCCGGCATTATTACTGCCCTTATGGGTGCGATTATTGTTATTTTTCTGACAATCGTTGTAATTTTGAATGCAAGATGGATCGCCTCCTTCTTATCAACCAATGATGTTGTCATCGCTGAAAGCATCAAATATCTCTATATCAGTATGTTGAGTGAACCTTTTATGGCGTTGTGGGTTATTCTTGGTGGTGCCTTAAATGGTGCTGGCGATACAAGAGGTGTGATGGTTATTGTTGCCCTCAGTTTATGGCTGGTAAGGATACCTTTGAGTTATATTTTTGTGGTTGTTTTTGGGTTTGGTGCTGTTTCGGTCTGGTGGGTTATGAACCTCTCACAATTTCTAATGGCCTTATTCATGACAAGAAGATACCTGAAAAGGAAGTGGCTATAAAACCCGTAATTCGTAAATCGTGAGTCGTGAGACGTTTTGAAAATAAAGCAAATAATTTGAATAAGTTATGAAACTTAACTATTTACTAAGGACTTTTTTGACTAACCCCTGATCCCTATGCCCTAACCCCTGATTTTAGAAATTCACTTTGAACTTTACCCTCCACCCATTGTCGTGAGCTTCAAAAAGGGCATCCTCTTTACGTTCAACCTTTATACCCCTCCCGAGCAATATTTCTCCAAAGGGTGTGAGTCTGTATCCCAGGGAAACCTCTGCCTTATATTCATTCGGGGTAAGTTTCTTTAACCCTATAACATCGATATTATCAACCTTTGCTAATGTAATATACGCCTTGTTCTCTGAGTCTTCATTGTTTTTTGCCATGTAAGGCAGTGCCTTGTCTGTAAACTGGATACCATAGGTTGTTTTGGATTCCGATGAAGTTTTGCTATCAGATAGTGCCCTTACCTTTACATATCCACCTTGTTCAAGTTCCTTATGCTTATTGATAACCCCATTATCAGAACCGATATAATAAAAAGGCCCATATTTTTGGTAATATCTTGTGATGTCAGCCTGTTTTTCATTAGCAATAACCTCTTTGATCATTGCTGCTGCTTCATCGCGCGAAAGCTCACCGGCATTGGTATAGCCCGTAAGCATGCATATCATTGAAAGAATAATTAACAATATTTTTCCCATCACTTGCCACTCACCACTACTTTGACCACTCACCACTCACCACTACTTTGACCACTCATCACTCACCACTATCCACTCACTGTAAGTAATTATATCCTTAAGTTGAAAAAAAACAAAACATTTTGTATGCTTAAACCAGTCATGAAACAAATTACGTACTACAGTACAAATAATTTGAGTGAAAGGGTTAATTTTGAAACCGCCTTATTGAAGGGCATGGCTTCTCATTACGGGTTGTATATGGTTTCAAGGCATGACATCCCAAGGGTAGCTCCGGGCAAGGTGGCTGATATGCGGCACATGTCATACGGGGAGATTGCCTTTGAAGTTTTGTATCCTTTTCTTGCCCCTGAGATACCTAAAGAAAAATTGCGGCCCCTCCTTAAGGATGCGTATCAGGAAGATAAGATACCGACAAAGGTGCAGCATATTACAGGCAAGACCTACATAATGTGGTTAACACAAGGACCCACATACTCTTTTAAAGATTATGCAGCACGGTTTTTTGGAAGGGTACTAAATTATTTTCTCGGTGAGAAAGGTTTAAGAAAGGTAGTGGTAGTTGCAACAAGCGGTGATACTGGCGGCGCTGTGGCTGATGCATTATATGGTCTTGATAACATTGATAACATCGTGTTCTTCCCCAGAGGGTCAATCAGCGAGGGACAGAGAAGGCAGATGACCACCCTCGGGGACAATATATATGCCTTTGAGATAAATGGAGATTTTGATGTGTGCCAGGCACTGGCAAAAAATATCCTGGGTGACCAGAGATTCGCAGAAGAGGTGTTTGGGGACAGGGAAAGGTTTACGTCTGCAAACTCGATAAGCATAGGGAGGTTATTGCCGCAGGCAGTTTACCCTTTTTATGCCTATTCAAGGATTTCTGAACAAGGCGAGGGGTTTATAGCGAGCGTACCCTCTGGAAACTTTGGTAATATGATGGGGACGGTTATAGCGAAACAGATGGGCCTTCCGGTAACAAAAATTATATGCGGGGTCAATGAGAATACAGAATTTCCGGAGTTTCTCGAAAGCGGTGAATATGTTGTGAGACCATCAAAGAAGTCGCCCTCATCCGCTATGATAGTCTCACACCCGAGTAATCTGGCAAGATTGATAGACTTTTATGAAGGGCATATGTTTGATGAGAGGGACCCTGTTACGGGACAGGTTATCAGGCCAGGCACAATCGACAGGATGCCTGATATGGATGCAATGAGGAGAGATATCTTTTCAATTGGTATTACCAATCCTCAGCATTATGAGACGATGAAGGAAGTTTTTGATAAGTATGGAGTTATACTTGACCCCCATGGTGCTGTTGGATGGAAAACGCTGGAGATATATCTGAATGGACAACACAATCAACCTGCTGTAATCTATGAAACTGCTGACCCGGGCAAGTTTCCTATTGACGTTCAAAAGGCAATAGGGTTGACCCCTGAACCTCCTCCTAAGATGAAAAGGCAGGCAGGGCAAAAAGAACGAATTTACCATATTGAGGGCCAATCAGAACATACAAGCGAAGGGTTAAAGCTATGCGATGCACAGATTAAAGAGGCAGAAGAAAAGATAAAAGAGATATTTAAGTAAATGCGGTACACAAAGCTTTCCCAAATACTTCGGATAACAGGATTACTGGTATTGATCCTCACCCTTGTCCTCATGGTCTCTTGTATTTTATCGCAAGACCTCAAGAGGCTGAGCGCCGAGGAATTAAAAAAGATGATTGACGAGGGGTCAAAGATACTGATAGTTGACACAAGAGGTGAGTACGAATATAGACAGGGTCATATACCGGGCGCTATAAATATACCACAGGAGCAATTTGATAATATCGAGGCACTCATGCCGAAAGATAAAGACATGCAGATCGTGTTCTATTGTAGAGGGTTTGGTTGATACCCGAGTGTACGCGCTGCGGTCGCAGCGAAAAAGGCTGAATATAC
The DNA here is from genome assembly GCA_026388215.1 of Pseudomonadota bacterium. Classification (NCBI taxonomy): domain Bacteria; kingdom Pseudomonadati; phylum Pseudomonadota; species Pseudomonadota bacterium. The sequence continues at coordinate 7,969 of JAPLKF010000060.1, forward strand.
GAATGTTCAGGTATTTCTTGAAGGTTTTCCAGAGTGGGTCAACAAGGGATATGAAGTAGAAAAATTCTAATGGAAGACAAAGAATGTTGATACATTCGGAGTTTGGTCTGCCTGCCGAAGCATCGGCGCAGACAGGAGTTTGGAGTTGAAAACCATAAGCTATTTATTGATTTCAATGAGCTTGCTCTTAGTCCTATCTATTGTTTCATGTCAGAAAAAGGATGGAGGGGTAGGAGAGGAGAAGAGGCTTAAGATTATCGCAACCCTCTTCCCTCTTTACGATTTTACCAGGAATGTTGCCGGGGATAAAGCAGATATCAGTCTCTTTCTTCCTCCAGGTATAGAGGCACATAGCTTTGAACCGAAATTAGGGGATATCCTCAGAATAAATACAGCTGATTTATTCATCTATACGGGAAAATATATGGAGCCATGGGTAGAAAATATCCTGAAAGGGGTAGACAACAAGAGGCTTTTGATAATAGATTCAAGTAAGGGGATTACAATGCTAAGAGGGGCCGGTGGGGATAATTCTCGGCGTACACACAAGAATGAACATGGGAAAATAGACCCCCACATATGGCTTGACCTTTCCAATGCCCAGAAAATAGTGGACAATATCTGTGATGGATGCGTAAGAATGGACCCGGCTAATAAGGATTTTTATGTGAAGAACGCAGAGGGGTATAAAGCAAAACTCCTTGAGCTTGACAGGAGGTTTAAAAATACCCTTACCCATTGTAAGAAGGATATCTTTATACACGGGGGACATTTTGCGTTTGACTATCTTGCAAAAAGGTATAATTTGAAATATATTTCAGCATATCAGGGGTCTCCTGATGCGGAGCCCACGCCAAAACGTATGATTGAACTGAAAGAGAAGATGAAGGAATATGACATACATTACGTATACTACGAGGAACTGATAATGCCGAGGGTTGCCGAGGTTATCGCAAAGGAGACAGGGGCAACGCTAATGAGACTTCATGGTGCCCACAATATCAGTAAAGAAGATATGGATAAAGGGGTGACATTTGTGAATATAATGGAGGAGAACCTCAAAAACCTGAAGGCAGGGCTTCAATGTCAGTAGATGTTGTATCGGTTGATAGACTCTATTTTCAATATAACTCCTCAGAGGTTTTGGCAGATATTTCCTTTGGTTTGAAGGCCGGGGATTACCTCGGGCTTGTGGGGCCTAATGGTTCTGGAAAGACCACATTAATAAGACTTATCCTCGGACTTTCTAAACCCACGAGGGGGATCATCTACCTCTTTGGATATAACCCCCTAAACTTTAAAGACTGGCATAAAGTTGGTTACCTGCCACAGAAAATCCCTTCCTTTAATCCCCATTTCCCTGCCACTGTTAAGGAGGTTGTTGCCCTCGGGCTTCTTTCAAAAAAGGGGTTTCCGAAAAGGATTCGCAAATCCGATGATATGTCGATAAACAGAGCCTTAGATCTGATGGATATATTAAGCATTAAGAATGAGCTTATCGGTGAATTGTCTGGAGGACAGCAGCAGAGGGTTCTTATTGCAAAAGCGATGGTGAGTGAGCCGGAAATCTTAATACTCGATGAACCCACTACAGCCATTGACCCTGAGATAAGGGAGAAGTTTTTCAGTATTTTAAAGGGGATTAACCAGGTTAAAAAGGTAACGATTATTATTATTACCCATGATATAGGAACCATCGGGAAATATGCCTCGAAACTCCTCTATCTTGATAAAAAGGTTATTTTTTATGGGAGCTTTGAAGATTTTTGTGTATCTGATGATATGGCGAACTACTTTGGGGAGTTCTCTCAACATGTGATATGCCACAG
>JAPLKF010000061.1 GCA_026388215.1 Pseudomonadota bacterium
AAGGAAGACCTGTGAAAGGAATTGTCTGGAGTGTTAAGAACGGCCTTTCTAAAGATGCACCTATCTCACCCATCCCCTCATCAAGGGCTTTTGTTTTGTCCCGTAATTCTTCCATGCTATCGAGCGGGATAACACCGTAGACAGGCATAGGGAATTCGTAGATAGTTTTACCATTTTTTGATATTGTAATCCCTCCCTGAATCTCTATAAGCCTGTTGACAGCCTCTTTCATGTCCGATTCATTACTTCCTATGGTAAGAATATTTGTAGTATCCCATATAAGGGTTGTTGCCAATGCTCCGGATTTAATGCCTGTCCCTTTTATAAAACCCTTTCCAATGCGATGTCTATCTCTCCTGTTGATGACAGCCACAGGTATAATGTCCATTTGAAGATTTTTTTCTAAAAAACCATCCTTCACTTCTGCCTTAAATGCTACCTCTTTCGTTATTGTTTGATTGGCTATTTCAATAACCCTTATTAAATCGGTTTTGGGGCTGGCTTTTATTTTGAAATCGTCCTCCTTGAACTTCTCCAGCTTAATTGAGTGCCTCATCTCCTCCGGATAATGATATGGCTTTATCGCCTTTGTGAAAACCCTATCTTTATAGAGAATTTCACCATTTACCATAACCTTCTCAATTGAGACATCTTCAAGATTTTTCAAGAAGAGGATATCGGCATACCTTAATGGGGCTATGGCGCCTAAGTGTCTCAACCCACTATAATCTGCCGGGTTTATTGTGACCATCTTTACGGCTTCTATGGGAGGGATGCCGTATTGAATGGCTCTTTTGACTACCGAATCCATATACCCCTCCTCATAGAGCATTACCGCATCAAAGACATCTGAAACCAGCATAATCCTTCTTTTATCCACATCCATGTCTTTCAATCTGGACAGTTCCTTAAGCTCCCTTCTCACAAAGCCTTCCCTGATCATAATGTAAAGACCAGATCTAAGTTTCTCCAACACCTCATCTATTGTGACGGATTCATGGCAGGATGTTATACCGGTAAGGACGTATTCGGTCAGTCTTTTTCCTCTTGCTCCAGCCGAGTGACCATCAAGCCTTTTATTCAACGACATAGCCAATACTGCCTGTTTCAGTACCCTATCATCCCCCTCAACCAATCTTGTCCAGTAACCCTCTCCAATGCCAAGAAAATCTTCTCTTCTAAGTAATTTTGAAAATTCCTTCAGGCTTAGCCCCAAACAACTCTCCATCTGAGGGAATGGAGGTGTTAAGGGGGGTGCAACAAAGTAACATCTCAGGGGGTATCCCTTTGTGCTTTCTATGAACGATTTCACGCCTTCCATTCCACAGGCACATGCAGCCATTGCACACTCAGTAATTATTGTTGTTGTTCCGCCTTTTATTGCGTAAGGAACAAGTTCGAAGAATGGATACATGCTGTCCAGATGTGTGTGCGCGTCTATAAAACCAGGACAGAGATACTGACCATCGGCATCTATTACTTTTGCATCACCATATGAAGAGCCATTATCCTCCTCGATCGATGCAATAAAGCCACCCTTGATAACTATCACAAGATTATCATCTATGCTATTGGTGAATACATTTATAAGCCTCCCATTCCTTATAATAAGGTCCGGTGGGGTTAGTCCTTTTACAACATTGAGTAAGTCTTTTAATATTTCTTTTTGCATGATTTTATCCTTATTTTTAATTAGCTTTTTTATTTAACACAAAAGCCGTAGGTTTGTAAAATCCCAAATAGTAGTGCAGTGTGCTTAAGAATGAAAGATGAATTGAAAAATGATCATGTTTTCTAATACCATTTTGCAATCTTCCAGCAACAGATAGGAAGGAAACCCTTCTCTTGAATGAGCATCGATAAATTCTTGGGTAACCCCTCATGACGAAAGTGAACGTTCCCCAGCTTTAGCAGGGGACGATGGGCAGGCATGTCCTTCAGCGGGTAGTCTTAAGCCCTTGTCCATCGAGTGAACTTGAGTCACAGAAAGGGTAAGAGTTTTGAGTTGGCGAATGGAAAAGATGGTTTCCTTAAAAGCAATAATGTATCCGATAGATCGCAAAATGGTATAAGGAGACACTCAAGAAAAAGTAGAAGACAGGCTAAAAGCTGCTTTAATCGCCTATAATAACCTTATTTTTAATTTACGCCGAACTCCGAACTGTATTTATGGTGCCGAAGGCGGGACTTGAACCCGCACGGGTTTCCCCGCCACCCCCTCAAGATGGTGTGTCTACCAAATTCCACCACTCCGGCAATCAATTTTTATCCTTGACCGGTAACCTTTCCTCAGTTTGTGCAGGAGCCTTTTTTATCATGGATTCCTTGTGACTATAAAAATATGCAAGCAAAAGGCTCGTCGTCATAAACACTACAACAGTAATTGTAGTAAGCTTGGTCATAAAACTCGTAGTACCTGAACTACCAAAGAGTGTCTGACTCGACCCGCTCCCAAAGGCTGCCCCAATCTCAGAACCTCTTCCTGTCTGCAAGAGAACTATAAGAATAAGAGCAATACACATAATAACATGAATAATGGCTATAGCTGTTAACATTGTCTCTTCTCCGCTACCTTTTTTATTATACCAACAAAACCTTCCTCTTTCAAGGAGGCTCCACCCACAAGGGCACCATCTATATCTTCCATATCTATCAATTCGCCTATATTTTCCTTGGTCACACTGCCTCCGTAAAGTATCCTTGTCATCTTACATACATCTCCATACACATCGCCCAATACATTCCGTATAAACCTGTGTACCTCTTCCGCCTCAATGGGCATGGCAACCTTACCTGTGCCTATGGCCCATACAGGTTCATAGGCTATTACGATACCATCTATATTATCTATACCATAAAGTGCCTTTTTCACCTGGAGCCCAACTACAAACTCTGTAACCCCTTTCTCCCTTTCTTCTTCGGTCTCACCCACACATATGATTGGCTTTAGTCCTGAAAGGAGACCTTTCTTTGCCTTTAAGTTCACATCCTCATCACGCTCATAGAAATACTTTCTTCTCTCCGAGTGTCCCATAATTACATAAGTACAACCCACATCCTTTAACATCGATGGGGATACTTCCCCTGTGTATGCCCCCTTATCTTCAAAGAACATGTCTTGCGCAGCAAGAGATATATGGGAGCCCTTAATCGTTTCATACACGCTGTATAAAGCGGTAAAAGGTGGGGCTAAAACGATCTCACCCTTCTTTAATCCAGCTGTCCCTTCTTTTACAGCCTTAGAAAGGGCTATAGCTTCATTAATTGTATTGTTCATCTTCCAGTTTCCAGCAACCATCCACGTTCTCATTGGTTACCTCCAGAAGCTTCCAGTGCCTCAATTGCTGGCATTGTTTTGCCTTCGAGTAGCTCCAGAAATGCCCCTCCTCCAGTAGATATGTATGATATCTTAAGGCTTTCACCCGCACGATGGACTGCTACATCCGTATCACCACCGCCAACAATAGTTAGTGCGTGGGCATTAGCCACATAGGTTACCATGGCAAAGGTCCCCCTGCTAAAAGGGTCAAGCTCAAACATGCCCATTGGGCCATTCCATACTATAGTTTTTGCGTTCTGCAATGCCTCGGAGAATAACGAAGTTGTTGCGGGGCCAATGTCGAGACCCATCCAGCCCTTTGGGATCTCCTGAACTGTACAGACCTTCACCTCTGCATCAGCTGATGCCTTCTCTGCAATAACACAATCTACAGGGAGATAGAATTTTACATTTCTGCCTTTTGCCTTCTCGATTATATCTTTTGCCATATTTAGCATATTTTCTTCGCATAGAGAGCTGCCAACCTCATGGCCAAGGGCCTTCAGAAATGTAAAGGCCATTCCGCCACCCACAATAAGCTTGTCCACCTTTTCTACCAGTTTTTCAAGGACCCCTATCTTATCAGATACCTTTGCGCCGCCAATGATTGCAACGAGAGGTCTCACCGGATTCCCCATGGCCCTGCTAAAATAGTCCAGTTCGTTTCGCATAAGAAAACCAGCAGCACATACATTAACAAACTCTGTTATTGCAGTGTTTGAGGCTGCCTTTCTGTGAGACACAGCAAATGCGTCATCTATATACACGTCTGTGAACACAGCAAGCTGCCTGGCAAACTCCTTATCATTCTTTTCTTCCCCTGCGTAAAACCTGAGATTTTCAAGGAGAATTACATCCCCTTCTTTCATATTAGAGATGGCGTTTTCAACCCCGGCACCCACACAATCATCTACAAATATCACCTCTTTATGCAAAAACCTTGAAAGCCTCTTGGCAACAGGTTTCAATGAAAGCTCATCTACCTTTTTACCCTTGGGCCTGCCCATGTGTGAGGCAACAATTATCTTTGCCTTTTCATCAAGGGCATAGTTGATCGTCGGTAAATGCGCCCTTATTCTTGTATCGTCTGTGATATTCCCATACTCATCAATCGGCACATTGAAATCAACCCGGATAAAAACCCTTTTACCCTTTATATTAACCTGGTCTATATATTTCATACAATCTCCACCTTTTCAAGGGTTAGGGGTTAGTACGCTATCCCCTATCCCCTATACCCTATACCCTGTTTTAACTTATTTCATAATAAAGGATAGCAATTCAAACATCCTGTTTGAAAAACCCCATTCATTATCATACCAGGAAAGCACCTTCACCATTTTTCCACCAATTACATTTGTATTGGCTAAGTCAACTATAGAAGAATGAGGGTTTCCATTAAAATCACATGAAACTAATGGCTCATCCGAGCACAACAGTATTCCCTTCATTGGCCCTGCCGCATACTCTTTAAACTTACCGTTGACCTCTTCCTTGCTTGTGTTCTTCGATAATGTTAAAACAAGATCCACTATAGACACATTTGGTACGGGCACCCTGATGGCTAAACCATCGAGTTTTCCTTTCAACTCAGGTATAACCTCAGAAATGGCCTTTGCAGCGCCTGTTGTAGTCGGTATCATAGAGAGAGAAGCTGCACGTGCCCTCCTCAAGTCCTTATGCGGTTCATCCAGCACAACCTGGTCATTTGTAAATGCATGGATCGTGGTCATAAGGCCATACTCAATGCCAAACTCTTTTTGTAATATCTTTACTATTGGCGCCAAACAATTTGTTGTACAAGAGCCCATGGATATTACATGATGTTTTGTCTTATCATAAATCTCCTGGTTAACCCCCAACACAAACGTTACATCCGGACCTTTTGCAGGCGCTGATATGACAACCTTTTTTGCGCCTGCTTTCATGTGTCTTTCTGCCCCTGCCCTATCAGTAAACCTTCCAGTGCTTTCAAGCACCACATCCACACCGAGTTCCTTCCAGGGCAAATTCTCCGGCTCTCTTATGGCATAAGACTTTATCTCTTTTCCATTCACGACAATCGCGTCATCCTTTGCCTTTACATCTCCATCCATAGTCCCATGGACCGAATCATACTTTAAGAGATAGGCAAGGGTATGAGCGTCAGTAATATCATTTACGGCCACAAATTCCACATCTTTGTTCTTGTAACCAGCTCTGAAAACAAGCCTTCCTATCCTTCCAAAGCCATTTATAGCCACCTTGACGGACATGTGAACCTCCTGTTTTTGCTTTAAATACTAATCAAAACTAAGGGTGGTTGTCAAATAATTTGAAAGCTAATCAGCAAACAACCTCTTTTTTCAATAAGATACGAAATCCTCTCAGTATATATTGAAAGCCGGAAACTACCGTGAAGAAGGTAGTAGCATAAAAAAAGAACACTTCATATGTCCTGGTATGGGACCACAGGATATAGATGATTGTAATTATCTGAGAGACTGTGGCTAACTTACCCAAAAAAGCCGGCGATGGTTTCACCTTGTATGAAAGCTTATAAAGAATTAAAAAACCTGAGGATATTACAAAATCCCTGAGCAGCACAACACACGTAACCCAGAGAGGGATGATACCTTGCAAATATAGAACAGTAAACGAAGAGACAAGCATCACCTTATCTGCTATAGGATCGAGAAAAGCCCCGAGATAGGTTTTTTTGCCCATTATCCTTGCAAAAAACCCATCAAGCATATCACTTATACCCTGCAAGACAAAAAGGTAAAGGGCTACCCTAAACCTTCCCTGATTGATTGATACTATAAAAAAGGAGGTGAGAAAAAGACGGAAAATCGAGAGAAGATTCGGAAGGTTCATTCTCTATACAGATTCTTAAAGGTTGCATATTTATCTAAAAAAGCAAGCTCTATGGTACCAGTTGGCCCATTTCTTTGTTTCCCGATGATTATTTCTGCTGTACCTTTATGTGGGTTTTCAGGGTTCTTATTGTAAATTTCGTCTCTATAGATAAAGAGGATTACGTCTGCATCCTGCTCTATCGCACCTGATTCGCGGAGATCTGAAAGCCTTGGTTTTTTCTCATCTCTCTCTTCAACCCTTCTGTTTAACTGTGATACGGCAACAACGGGTATATAAAGCTCCTTTGCGAGGGCCTTTAAAAATCTCGAAATCTCCGATATCTCCTGTTCCCTCCTCTCCATAGAAGCCCTGCCTCTCATCAACTGTAAATAGTCCACAATCAAAAGTCCAAGGCCATGTTCCTTTTTTAACCTTCTTGCCCGTGCCCGAAGTTCGAGTACACCCATGGAAGGAGAATCATCTATGAAAATCGACGCCTCACATAGTTTGCCTGCCGCCTGTGCAAGTTTTGGCCACTCTGAACTTGACAGCGTACCTGTCCTGAGTTTCGTATGCTCTATCTCTGATTCAGAGCTAAGAAGCCTTGTAACAAGCTGCTCCTTGGACATTTCAAGAGAAAATATGCCCACGGCTAAAGCCCCATCCTTCATCGTTGCCACATACTGAGCGACATTCATACAAAGGGCCGTCTTCCCCATGCTGGGCCTTCCTGCTACTACAATCAAATCGGAAGGCTGAAAACCACTTGTAAGCTTGTCAAGCTCAGTAAATCCGGTCGGTACACCTGTAACGAATTGTTTCTTCTCGTACAGCCTCTCGATGGTCTTTACATTCTCCATCACTATATCTTTCACAGAAAGGAACGAGGGTCTGAACTTATTCTCAGAAACCTGAAATATCATTTTCTCTGCTTCGTCTATATAACCATCTACATTTGTATCTACCTCATGCCCTTTCTCTATAATCTCAGTGGCCACGTTCATGAGTTTTCTGAGGAGCGCCTTCTCACTGACCATCTTCGCATACTGTATGATATTCGCCGCACTTGGCATCTGGTCAACGAGGGTGTTAAGGTATGTAATCCCCCCCACTGTTTCTATAATTCCCTTATCCTTGGCGCCGCTGCTTACAGTGATAATGTCGATGGGTTCATTCTTTTCATAGAGGTCAAGCATAACCTCATATATCTTACTGTGGGCATTTTTATAAAAATCATCAGGACTTACGATATCAACTATTTTATTTATAGAATCGGGGTCAACGAGGAGACCGCCGAGAAGAGACTGCTCAGCCTCTAAATTCTGAGGCGGGATACGGCTTTTTAGTCCCTGCATATTTCTCGGAGCTTTTGCCATCTATTCCTTTTTTTCTACCTCAATCTTCACCTTTGCATTGATATCCTGTTTCAGGTGGACCTCTATGGTATATGCACCGGTCATCTTGATTGGTTCATCAATCTTCACGTTCTTTTTATCTATCTCCACACCAAGAACCTTTTTTACTGCTTCAGTGATATCCTTTGGTGTTACAGAACCAAAGAGCTTTCCATCCATGCCAGCCTTTTTTTTGATAGTAAGGGAGCATTCCTCTATTTTTGCTTTCATCTCTTCTGCAGTCTTTAAGTTCCTCCCCTTTTTACTCGAAAGGCCTTTTACAATATTCTCAAATCTTTTAATGTTACCTTCCGTTGCCGGGAGAGCTAACCCTCTCGGTATCAAAAAATTTCTTCCATGGCCATCCTTCACATCAACAACCTGGCCCTTCTTGCCAGTACCCAGCACATCCTCTGTAAGTATGACCTTCATAACGTAGCCTCCATTATCCTGAAAGTGTGGTAAAAGGAAGAAAGGCAATATGTCGTGCCATCATTATCGCCTCTTTCAATTTTCTCTGATGTTTGGCGCATGTCCCTGTCATTCTCCTGGGCATTATCTTCCCCCGTTCTGTAATAAAATGCTTCAGGAGCTTCGGGTCTTTATAATTGATTACTAAATTCTGGTCCTGACAGAACCTGCAAACCCTTTTCCTTACATATACCCTCTTTTTCTGGGTATCATGCCCTCTTGCTGCTCTTACAAATCGTGCCATTTATTCCTCCATCCATAAGATTTTATTTGCTTTTAACTTAAAAACATCAGGCGACTTTACCATGGTCTTTGTAAGCATCCCTGATACCATTATATTCCTTCCCACCATCTCTCCAAAATCCTTGATTCCCTGTCGGTCGATAAGTACCACGTCAATACTAAAGGTTCCTTCTTCAACCCATAAAGGGAACATGACTATCCTTTCTCCCTTAGGGGTATAAACCACTTCTGGTTTTGTCTTTAATTTTCCTGAGAGGAAAATTCTGTTCACAAAAATTCACCTTCCAGTTCATCAAAAACAACCTGGTCAGGTGGTTTCTCAAGACCCTTTTCTTTCTCATCAACACTCACAAAGATGTATCTGAGGATTAGATCAAGGTTTCTGTAAAACTTGTCAAGCCCGGTAACGCCCCCCTCGTCCATATCGAGGAGAAAAAAGAAATAATGGCCCCTATCCTTCTTTTTGATAGGGTATGCAAGTTTTCTCACTGCCCAATCATCAACCTTAATTATGGTGGCGCCGGATTTCTCTATATTCCCTTTTATTCTTTTGAGCAGGTCTTCTTCCTCCTCCTTGGTGCAATCCGGGTTAATTACAACAATATTTTCATATCTTCCCACTTTACTCTCCTTTCGCATTGCCTACTACTGCACTTTTTAAGACTTTTACCCTTACCTTCTCAGCAATCTCTATGGTAACGGCGTCATCAGTAATCCCTGTTATTGTACCATACACACCACCAGAAGTTATAACTTTATCACCTTTCTTCAAATTTTCAGTAAATACCTTCTGCTGCTTTGACCTTTTTTGTTGTGGTCTGATTAATAGAAAATAAAAGACAACAAACAAAAGGATTAGGGGTAAAAAGGCCATATACCCGCCCCCCTGTCCAGAACCAGAACCTCCCTGACTACCCATTGCATACGCTATATTCATCCTGTAGCTCACCTCCCTTCCATTTAGTTTTAAAATCATCATAAAATATTTCGAACATTCCCTTGCTGATCGCTTCTCTCACCTTTTTCAGCAAATCACTATAAAAATACATGTTATGGAGCGTATTCAGATAGAAACTTGTGAGTTCATGAGATACAAGGAGATGTCTAAGGTAGGCCCTTGAAAACGTTTTGCAGGTATAACATTCGCACCCGTCATCTACAGGCCTTTCATCCCTCGTATACTTTGCATTCTTTATGTTTATCCTTCCATTCCATGTAAACAAATTTCCGTTCCTTGCAAGTCTTGTTGGGATTACGCAATCAAACATATCTATCCCCCTTCTTACCCCTTCCACAATATCATCTGGAAAACCAAGGCCCATGAGATACCTCGGCTTGTTACGGGGGAAGAGTTCTATAATTGTATCTACCATATCCCACATGATACTTTTGGGTTCCCCAACGCTTAACCCTCCGAGAGCGTAACCATCGAAATCCATTCCTATCAAATCATGAGCAGACTTCATTCTCAACGGTTTATAAAAACCACCCTGAACTATCCCGAACAATAATGCCCCATTATCAGTTTTTGCATCCCTGCACCTTTTTGCCCACCGGGAAGTAAGTTCAACAGAGGCATCTGTATACTCATAAGATGAAGGATAGGAAACACATTCGTCAAGACACATGTATATATCTGCACCTATATTTTCCTGTATCTCCATCACCCTTTCCGGGGAGAGAAAGTGTTTTGACCCGTCTATATGAGACTGGAACAAAACCCCGTCCTCCTTGATCTCCCGCAGAACACCAAGGCTGAAAAGCTGGTATCCCCCGCTGTCTGTAAGGATTGCTCCATCCCACCCTGATAATCTGTGAATACCTCCCATTTCCTTTATAAGACCGTCACCAGGCCTGAGATAAAGATGGTATGCATTTGCAAGAATCATCTTTATTCCCATCTCCTTTAAATCTTTATGGGTAGTAGCCTTCACTGTACCCTGGGTTGCTACTGGCATAAATACCGGGGTTTCCACATCCCCGTGTTCTGTTTTAAGGATGCCCTGTCTTGCAAGTCCATCCTCTTTCAAAATTTCAATGGTCTTCATAATCAATACAGTAATTCGTGATTCGTAATTGGTAATTGGTTTTTTTGTTTTCCACTATTCACTATTCACTTAACAAATAAACATCGCATCTCCATAACTGTAAAATCTATAACCCCTTTTCAGGGCTTCCCTGTAGCATCTGAATATCTCTTCCTTCCCGGCAAAAGCAGAAACAAGGAGAAGCGGCGTAGACCTTGGCAAATGGAAGTTAGTAATTAATGCATCCACCATTTTAAATCTGTAGTTAGGATAGATGAATAGCCGGGTCTTTCCTGTAGGTGGTGTATTCCCATTTTCCATGGAGAGCGTTTCTAATGCCCTTACCACACTTGTCCCGCAGGCCACAATCCTCCTCCCTTGAGCCTTCGTACGCTTAATATATGTCCTTGCATCATGAGTAATATGGTAGTACTCACTGTGCATCACGTGCTCTTCTATATTCCGTTTTTTTACAAGAAAAAATGTCCCAACCCCGATATGGAGGGTAATCTTTACTATATTGATACCCATCCCTTTTATTCTGTCAAGCAATTCATGGGTAAAATGAAAACCAGCAGTCGGGGCTGCAATAGAACCTAACGCTTCTGCATAAACCGTCTGATACCTGTCAAAATCAATAGAACCATCGTTTTCCTTCCTCTTTATATAGGGAGGAAGTGGCATTTTCCCATATTTCTTTATAATATCATAGATATCACCATCATAAAAAAACTCAATTACCCAAAAACCCTCACCTTTTGTCAGGCCTGCCTCAACATTACCAACAGAAACCCTTAATTCTGTTACCCCTCTCTTCACGCCATTTGCAAGGCAAAACCACCGGTTATCACTTATCCTTTCAACAAGTAGAATGTCGATGATACCTCCGGTATCCTTTGTGGCCTTCAGTCTTGCTGGCAACACCTTGCTATCATTCAATACAAG
>JAPLKF010000062.1 GCA_026388215.1 Pseudomonadota bacterium
GACCTTATTAATCGGGCGTACGTCTGGGAGTTCTTTTTTGACCTCAGCAATGGTGAAACCAAGCTTTTCCTGTTGAGTGATTATGACTGGAAGTCCAATGATATGAGAAAACCTTGCAAGTTGAACGACATTTTTAATCACTCCTTCTCTGTTAGTTATCACAGGTATCAGTTTATCCTGAATGTCAATTAAAACGAGTACACAATCTTCTCTCGTAATTAATTTTTGTTTGTCACCCGATTCATTTATCATTGGATAATAACCCGTTAGCTCTTCAACTTCTTAACCAACATCGCTACCCTTTTACCCAGCTTCTTTGCGTTAGAGATAGTTTTTCATTCACCTCTTTTACGCCTCTGGCTATTTCTTCAGCCAGCTTTTTGGTGTTTCCTGATCTTGAATAATACATTACCAGTACCTGTATATTTTACCTCCTTATTTTTCCAGCGAAAAACTTTCCATCTTAGAATCTGTATCGCGATTTTCAATCCCTTTCTACAACATATATTTCAGGAAGGTTTCTATACTGTTCGGCATAATCGATCCCGTATCCTACTATAAAACCATCATCAATGGTAAAACCTACATAATCGCCTTCTATCTCCACCTCCCTCCCGGCCCTTTTATCAACAAGGGCGCATATCCTTAGAGATTTTGGATTTCTCTTGAGCAGCATATTCCTTATGTATGTGAGGGTAAGACCTGAATCTATGATATCTTCCACAATCACAACATTTTCCCCTTCAATATTTTCTTCAATATCTTTTGTAATGGTGATTTTTCCCTTAGACTTCATATTGTATCCATACGATGAAGCCCTTATAAAGTCGATCTTTGATGGGTTGTTAATATATCGTATAAGGTCTGCTGTGAACATGAAAGAGCCCCTTAAGAGACATACGAATACAATCTTCTCACCCTTAAAATCCTTTTTGATTGATAATGCAAGCCTTTTTACCGCGTTCTTTATATCCTTTTTTGAAAATAGCCTTTTGAGCATCCAATATCACCTACAGGGCATATTTTAATACAATAATCTCCTGTGTTTTAGGCAGGGTGTCCTTTTTAACCTCAACCTCAGAAGATTTCAATTCCTTGACCACCTTTTTACCTTTTGTGAACTCTTCAAATTTCGAGATGGGGAAATTACATTTTTCTGTTTTATAGTGCATGGGTATTGTAATAGCCGGGCCTATATCATTCATAACCCTTGTAGCTTCCTTTGCATCAATTGTATAAAATCCGCCTACGGGCAGCAGTAATACATCAACCTTCCCTATGTTTTTAATGATATCCTTTTCAAGTGTATGGCCAAGGTCTCCCATATGAGCCAATATCAGCGCATCAGCATCAACCACAAATATCAGATTATGCCCCCTCTCCCTCCCCCCTGATGGGTCATGATGGGAAGGTATTGCCTTTATTTTAATATTCTTTACTTCATAAGCTCCCTCTTTATTAATGTGCTTAAAGTCCCCTTTTATACCCTTTGTATAGTTATGGTCATCATGATCATGGCTTGTAAGGACAATATCGGCCTCGTCTGTGATTTTGCCGTATGATAGGGCGCCACCAAATGCCCCTGACTTATAAGGGTCGATAATGATTTTCACCCCTTTTTCTGTAAATATATTAAATGCCGAATGGCCATACCATTTTATCTTCATATCCTTCCCCTCCTTTTCCTTGATAATACAATGCGGTTTTTAAGGTGTCAAGGGGTTGTGGTAATCGGTCCCCTTTTCACAGTCCTTAAAACGTGGTAATATCGTCTTGAAAGGGGAGAAAGATGGGACCAAGAGAGGTTGTGAAGAATATATATCTCATTGGAAATTCTGATATTACAGATGCAAAGGACTGTTCCATATACCTGCTGGATTTGGGGGAACTCGTATTAATCGATACAGGGGCGGGGACAAGTGTTGATAAGATTATTTCAAATATTGAGAAACTTGGGCTCGACCCGAAGAAGATTTCAACGGTAATCCTCACCCACTGCCATATTGACCATGTGGGTGGTGCAAACCAGCTTAAAAAGCGTTATGGTGCGCGCATTATCATGCATGAGCTTGACGCGGCTGTTGTGGAGAGAGGGGGCAACAGGATGACCGCAGCCTACTGGTACGGGGTAATTTTTGCCCCATTACCAGTGGATATGAAGCTTACAAAAGAAGAGGAACGGCTCAAAGTCAATGACCAGGAAGTGGTCTGCCTCCATACACCGGGTCATACCCCGGGGTCTATCTCCGTATATCTGGACCTGGGGGGAAAGAGAATCCTCTTCGGGCAGGACATTCACGGCCCATTCCTGCCGGAATTCGGCTCCAACATCTCCCGCTGGCAGAAATCGATGGAAAAACTTCTTGGACTGAAGGCAGATATACTCTGCGAAGGACACTTCGGGGTCTATCAGCCTAACGAAAAGGTGACCGAGTATATTGAGCGGTATCTCGACGAGTACGGGGAGCGATGAATACCAATTTCGAATTTCAAATTGCGAATTTCTGAATGCTTTAAAACAACTTTAACTGCTTGTCTTCTTTTGATTTCTTTGGCCTATCCGGTATTACCTTGATTTCCATAAACCTTTCAGGGATTTCATCGAGAAAAGGCGATGGAGATTGATCAAGTCTATTGCCGTATAAAAGCCTGCTTCTTGCATGTATGAAAAAAAGCTCTTCCTTTGCCCGTGTCATGCCTACATAGAAAAGCCTTCTCTCCTCCTCTATGTCAGTGGACTCCTTTGTGATGGTATAGGGTATCAAGCCGTCCTCAGTGCCCGCAATGAATACGACCATAAACTCAAGCCCCTTTGCCATATGTAATGTCATCAATGTAACTGCTTCTGCCCTCGGGTCAAAATCATCTGCAGGCGTGAGGAGACTTAATTCATTAAGAAAGTCGATAACTGTTCTGGTAGTATCAGTATTTTTACATAACATAGCGAAACTATTTAATAATTCAAAACTATCATCGTTACCTTTCACTTTCAATTCTTCAAAAGCCATCTTTAAAAACTCATCTATGGATGTATTTTTCAGAGGAGCAGGGTTATCCATCTTGCCTGCAAGACCCTTGAGGCGGGAAATAATATCCGCCGTTCCTTTTCTTTTCATGGTGTATCTCCCGCCTATCACCCGATAGGGAATGCCTGATGCAGTAAATGTCTCTTCTATTGCCTTCACCTGCGCATTTGTCCTGAAGACCACTGCGAAATCTGAAAAACCGTAAGAAGAGTCTTGAAAATCCTTTCTGTTTTTAGAATTCATTAACTTATAATGGCTTGTGCCGCCAATCTTTGCCTCTATTTCATCTACGATGAGTTCCCCTTCCGATCTTTCATCAGGAACAGAAACAACGGTAATCTGGGTGCCACCCTCTTTTACTGGATGGAGTTCTTTGTCTATCCTTTTTGCGTTGTGCTTGATCATGCTGTTTGAGGCATTGAGTATCATGCCTGTGGAACGATAATTGTGCGTGAGTGATATTGTCTTTGCACCCTTGAAATCTTTTTTAAAATTCAGGAAATTTTCTACATCAGCGCCCCTGAAGGCATAGATTGCCTGGTCAGAATCGCCTACAGCACATATCTTGGCGTCATCACCTGCTAAAAGTCTGAGGAGCTTATGCTGGGCTGGATTTATATCCTGGTATTCATCCACGATGATATACCTGAATCTTTCTCTGTACTTATCGAGCAGGACGCTGTTACCGAACATCACAATGGGTTTTAAAATGAGGTCATCAAAATCAAGAGCATTATTCTTTGAAAGCGATGATTGGTATTTGTCATAAATATCTTTAATTTCATCGCTGACACCTTCGATCAGGCTTTTTATTCGGGATATTCTATCGGCGACCTTCTGAACCTTCATTCCGGAATCTTTTAGTATTGATTTTAAAAGATTAAACTGCTCATCCCTGTTATATATGACAAAACTATCAGGAAGATTATCCCTTAAGATGTTAAGTCCAAGGAGGTGGAATGTTCCGATGAGCATATTGCCCGAGTTCTTTCCTAAAAGGGTTTCTGCCCTTTCTTTCATCTCCCTTGCGGCACGGTTGGTGAAGGTAACGGCCACAATGTTCCCCGGGGTTACCCCCCGATGAATCAGATATGCGATCCTTCTCACAATGGTTAGGGTCTTCCCTGTCCCGGGACCGGCAACAACAAGCACTGGTCCCTCAATGGCCCTCACAGCCTCTTTTTGAGCTTCATTCAAGCCATTGAATATCAATTCCTCAGAATTCATGCGTGAATCAATATCGGTGCGAACAACACCGTTTTTTTGAACTGCCCCTTTCTTTTTAAAAGAGTGTTGCCTGGCCTTTGATTTGCTTTCGCTCCGCTCCTTCAAAGATTTTTATCTTTCCAAATTCGCCATCAAAACCCGGGGTGATGTGGACATTCCCTTGGCGTACACGGGCGATTGCCTCTCTGATAATGGGGGATGCTACCCTTTCAATATCGGGAAGGGACGAATCCAGAAGGATTTTGAATTCGCTTCCGAGCCTTTGTATGAGCTTTTGATATTCTTGATCTACTGCCTTGCTGGCAACCCCGACCTCAAGGGTTTCTGCAAGGATTTCGGTTAAGGGGATTACGGAGTAAAAGGGCAGGGCGCCCTCCGGCTTGAAACCATCAACCCTATCTGCGAGTTTTTCAACCCTGTGCATGACCCCTACGGTAACCCTTCTCCCGCATTGAGGGCAGAGGTAGTTATGCCTTATTGTCTCCTTCGGAGAGAGGTTGACGCCACATACCCTGTGTCCGTCATAGTGGTATTTCCCTTCTTCAGGAAAGAATTCTATTGTTCCGATAAAGTTCTTTTTCGTTGTAATGGCATCCGCGATTGCGCTATAAGAAATATCTGTATCAAAGATATTTGCCTCCCTGCCCATCTTGGCGGGAGAATGGGCATCGGAGTTTGAAATCAGGGTTATCCTGTCAAGGGCAGACCACCTCCAGTTCATCGGTGGATCTGAAGAAAGCCCTGTCTCTATGGCATGGATATGCGGGGTGAATTCTTCAAAACATTCCTCAAGGGAATCGAATCCTGATTCTGCCCCGAATACGGAAAAATGAGGGGTCCATGCGTGGGCAGGGACAAACATAGCATGAGGGCATGTATCCATGACAATCTTCAGAAGCACCTTTGCATCGAGCCCGAGTATGGGCCTTCCATCGGATGCGAGATTCCCTATCCTTGACAGGGCGATGTTTATCTTTGCACAATCAATAAGGTCAGGCACATAAACAATGGAATGTATCTTCCGTGTCCTTCCATTTTTCTTGTAAATACAGCTTATCTCAGAGGAGAGCATGAAAAAGACATCAGCCCTTACTGAATCAGGGATATCCTTAGATTGAAATTCCTTTTTCAACCTGAATAAGCCGTCACCTGCAGGCTCAAGCCTTTCCGTAAGCTCCATGAGCCATGCGGGATGGGTAAAGTCCCCTGTGCCGACCACAGTTATGCCCTTGAGCTGCGCCCACCTCCATAATGCCTCCGGCGCCATGTCCTTGCTCGTTGCCCTTGAATATTTTGAATGGATATGGAGGTCTGCAATAAATCGCATGAGTATCTTGTCCTTATACTATTAATTAATGAGGGTATGCAGCAATAACTAAAACGATTGTCATGTCTTCTGTTGTGTTCTCAAGGCGATGAGGCTCGCCAACAGGAATCCATATGGCATCTCCTTCTTTTACTTCTTTTTCTTCGTCCCCCACCTTCATCAGCCCGCCTCCCTTGATGATTAGATATATCTCTTCCACCGGGTCTATGTGCTCCTCTAAAACATTTCCGGAGGGAAGCATCGCATAGGCGAGGAATTCTATGCCCTGCATGAATTCACTGGTAAGTACCATCCGTGCAACGCCACCACCGTGGGCGATGTATGTAGTCTTTAACACTTCGGGGTCATGTAGATTTCTCACTATCATATTTTTTACCTGTGGATAAAATCTTTAAGGGTTCAGGGGGTCATGGGTTCAAGTGGTTAAGTGGTTTCAAACCCTAGGACCCTGGAACCCTTGAACCCATGAACCCTGTCTTTACAGTATCGGCAGATATGTATCTGTCTCATATTTTGAAACGTGTGTCCTGAACCTGTCCCACTCTATCTTTTTGTTCTCTATCAGTTTTTCAAAAACGTGGTCACCGAGGGTATCCTTTATTAGTTTGCTCTTTTCTGCCTGCTCAATGGCTTCGTAGAGACTTCCCGGTAGAGATTCTATCTTGAGTTCCTTCCTTCTCTGATCTGACATTTCATACACATCTTCTTCTATAGGAACAGGCAAGGGATATTTGTTTCTGATCCCCTCAAGCCCTGCCCGGAGCATACATGCAAAGGCGAGGTATGGGTTACATGCAGGGTCAGGGCTTCTATATTCAGCCCTTGTTGCCTTCTCTTTACCAGGCTTATAAAGGGGGACTCTTACGAGTGTTGACCTGTTCCGCTTTGCCCACGAAATATAGACTGGCGCTTCGTATCCCGGAACAAGCCTTTTATAAGAATTTACCCACTGACTTGTGATAAGTGTGATTTCCTTTGCATGTCTTAATAACCCGGCAATATACCATTTTCCAATATTGGATAGGTAATACTTATCTTTAGCGTCAAAGAAGGCATTTTTATTGCCCTTAAAAAGCGATTGATGGACATGCATGCCACTTCCATTTACCCCAAATATCGGTTTTGGCATAAACGTGGCGTACACGCCGTATTTTCGAGCAACCTCTTTGACTACAATCCTGTAGGTTATTGTATTGTCCGCCATCCTCAGTGCTTCAGTATACTTCAGGTCTATCTCATGCTGGGAGGGCGCCACTTCGTGATGGCTGTATTCCACCTTTATGCCCATCTCTTCAAGCGTGAGTATCGTATCCCTCCTCAAATCCGTGGCTTCATCGAGCGTGGTTAGGTCGAAATATCCGCCCTTATCGAGTATCTCTGTATCCTGATCTGATTTAAAGTAGAAGTATTCAAGCTCAGGCCCGATGTTGAAGGTAAACCCCATATCTTTTGCTATCTTTAAGTTCCTCTTCAAAACATACCTGGGGTCACCCTTGTAGGGGTTACCATCCGGCTCATAGATATCGCAGAAAATTCTTGCAACCACAGCACTGTCTTTTGGCCTATAGGGCAGTATTACGAAGGTTGATGGGTCTGGTTTTGCAATCATATCGCTCTCATCTATTCGTGCAAATCCCTGGATGGAAGAGCCATCAAAGCCCATCCCTTCTGTAAGGGCACCTTCGAGTTCATCTATGGTAATACTGAAACTCTTTGCAAAGCCGAGTACGTCTGTAAACCATAGC
Source organism: Pseudomonadota bacterium (assembly GCA_026388215.1). Classification (NCBI taxonomy): domain Bacteria; kingdom Pseudomonadati; phylum Pseudomonadota; species Pseudomonadota bacterium. The sequence continues at coordinate 7,326 of JAPLKF010000062.1, forward strand.
TTAATAAACCTTACATCTTTATCGTGGGCAAGCTTAACAACCTCGTTTTTTGTCATTTTTAATCCCTCCGTAAGCTTTTATATGCATTGCACCCTTTCATTATGAACATATCCTTCAACAAAGTCAACGGTTTTCACTGCTTGAACAGCTGACAATCTATAATCATAGCATGCAATTGATAGGGCATTGACATACTGTGGGAAATTCTGCTACATTTCCAACATGCCTTTGAAGCGTTTTAACTGGCGAATCATCTTTGGTATATCGTTAAGCTTGCTGTCAGCCCTTTTATATTTCCTCCATTATGCAATTTTTAGAGATGCCCGACATATTTTCATTTATCTGTTAGGAGACATAGCCTTTATTCCTGTTCAGGTTCTCTTGGTAACTCTTATCATAGACCAGCTGTTAAAGGTAAGAGAAAAGCGCATAATGCTCAAGAAAATGAATATGGTTATAGGTGTTTTTTTCAGCGAGGTAGGGGTAGCCTTACTGAAGCACTTTTTTAATTTTGACCATAACCTTGATAAACTGCGAAGACACCTCATCTTAACCGATGACTGGTCAGGTAGACAATTTTTAAATGCCAAGAAACAGATAAAGGATTTCGACTATGGGGTTGAGAGTAAAAGGGGCGAGCTGGAATTGCTACGAAGCTTCCTTATCCAGGAAAGGATGTTTTTGCTTGGCCTTTTAGAGAACCCAAACCTGCTTGAACACGAATCCTTTACAGAACTCTTGTGGGCAGTGTTTCATGTTGCTGAGGAATTAGCGTACAGGGTTGATGTAAAACGGTTAACCGATCCTGATTATGCCCATCTATCGGGGGATATAAAGAGGGCATATGTTTTACTTATCACTGAATGGCTGGCATATATGCAACATTTGAAGGGTGAATATCCGTATCTTTTTTCTCTTGCAGTGAGGATAAACCCTTTCAACCCTCATGCCTCACCTGAGATTAAATAGGACATAGTATGCGCCGGAATCTGATAAAATAAGAGAGGGAAGGCCATGAAGATAACAGAGAGAGCAGAGAAGATCGCACCCTTCTATGTAATGGAACTTCTTGAAAAGGCGAAAGCGATGGAGGCGAGGGGCGAAGATATTATACATATGGAGGTGGGTGAACCCGACTTTGCAACCCCCCCATCCATAAAGGAAGAGGCAATAAGGGCGATAAGGGATAACCGTACATTCTATACACATAGCCTTGGGCTCCCTGAGCTAAGAGAAAAAATCGCTGAATATTATGAAAGGATAGAGCATGTAAGGGTTTCACCGGAAAGGGTTCTGATAACAAACGGAACATCAGGTGCATTCTTACTTTTATTCACCACCCTTCTTGAAAAAGGGAGGATTCTTGCTGTTTCCGACCCCGGCTACCCCTGCTACAGGAATTTTGGTACCCTCGTTGACGCTGAAATTCTTTCCCTTCCAGTATCAGAAAGTACGAGGTTTGAAATTACGGTGGAGTGTTTAGGAAGCACAGATGTAACCCCCCAATTGCTTATTATCTCCAATCCATCAAATCCAACTGGGGTTGTTTACAGAGAAGAAACCATATATGAACTGTATAAATTTATTTCTTCTAAGGGAAGTCAACTTATAGTGGACGAGATATATTCAGGACTCACATATGGAAGAAAAGCAAAGACCTCGCTCTCCATTTCAGAGGATGTAATAGTGGTAAATGGATTTTCGAAGGCCTATGCCATGACAGGGTGGAGACTGGGGTGGATGGTTGTCCCGCCAGCACTTGTGAGGCCCATACAGAAAATAGCCCAGAATGTCTTTATATCCCCTCCTTCTATATCCCAGTATGCTGCCATGTATGCCTTTGACGAAGCGGATGAACTTGAGAAGATGAGAAAGACCTATGAGGAGAGAAGGGACTTTATGCTTCCTCAATTAAAAGGACTTGGTTTTAGCATACCCGTGGATCCGGAGGGCGCCTTTTATATCTATGCAGGCATAGATAAGTGGGGGCTTGACAGCATGGAATTTGTGGAGAAGGCGCTAAGAGAGGCAAGGGTTGCCCTTACCCCGGGTTATGACTTCGGTTCTTACAAGGCGGGTTCCCATGTACGCTTTTCCTATGCAAACAACATGAACAGGCTGAAGGCAGGGTGTGAGAGACTCGAAAAATGGCTAAGAATCCTGTAAAACAATATACCCTTATTAACCATAACCCAGGTATCTTTCACCTCTATCTGGAAGGATAGTAACTACATTTCTGTATCTATCCCTCACCTTTGTTGCCACGAGAACGTTTGCCCCCGAGCTTATACCAACGAGTATGCCATACTTTCTTGCCAGGAGATCACCCATGGCTATGGCATCATTACTTTTTACCTTAACTATTTCGTCAATCAAATCCATGTGTTCCTGAACTATCTTCGGGATAAAGCCTTCGCCGATCCCCTGTATTTCATGAAATCCCGCCCTCCCACCAGACAGAACTGAGGACTCTTCTGGCTCAAGACCAATAATTTTAACATGAGGGTTTACCTCCTTTAGTGCCTGCGCAACACCTATCAGGGTTCCACCGGTCCCAATACCTGCAACAAAAGCGTCAACCCTTCCATTTGTTTCTTCTATAATTTCTTTACCCAATCCTTCCCTGTGGGCAGCTATGTTATCCGGGTTTTCAAACTGTTTAGGCAACCAGGCATCTGGATATTTTTTTATAATTTCATTGTACTTTTTTATAGCTCCAGCCATGTCTTCTTCAGCAGGGGTCAATATGATTTCTGCTTTAAATGCTTCCATCATATGCCTCCTCTGGAGGCTCATTGATTCTGGCATAATCGCTGTAAACCTATACCCCCTGTGGGCAGCAATCATAGCAAAGGCTATCCCTGTGTTTCCGCTCGTTACCTCTATTATTCTGCTTCCTGGTTTAAGCTTACCATCCTTTTCGGCCTTGTATACCATATAATGGGCCATCCTATCTTTGACACTTCCAGATGGATTTGTAGTTTCCAGTTTTGCATATATTTTTCCTATTTGAATGAGCGGGGTTTTCCCTATGGTACACAACACATCAGGGGAACACCTGATCTCGAAAGCGTCCTGTTTTTTCCTGTTGTTCCGTTTAATCTGTTTTATTATCGCTGTCTCCAGAGTTTCTCAATCTTGAACAGTTTATATTAATCCTTTTCCTCTTCATAACCGTTAAACATGGTTTTTATAAGTGAGAATACCCTCCTGCCGAGGGTAGACATATATATATGCACCAAAAGATATACAACAAAAAGATAACCAGTTACAACATGAATTGCATCAAGTACCCTGAGTCCCCCGATAATCTTTATATAGTTTAAAAAATACAGAACATCACTGAACATTATGCCTGTGATAATAATGACAGGCATAAGTACAAGCATAACGGAAAGGTATGTAAGTTTTTGGAGGGGATTAAATTTTTCATCTATGGATGGCGTGAAAGGATTTTTCATACCCCTAAACATATAAAATATATAGAATAAGGCC
>JAPLKF010000063.1 GCA_026388215.1 Pseudomonadota bacterium
ACCGCCGCGCGGGTCTCCATACACATATGAGCCTGACCGCCACACTTGAACCAGTCTTCCCTTATATGGTCTGCTTCCTCAAAGGCCGCCTCCACATCACCCCACTCAATATGCCGGGTAACGTTAATATTACGCTCAAAGCCTTCATGGATTTCAGGTGCATCTTTCTTTATAGCATCGAGCGGCTCGAAAACCGCTGGAAGCACTTCATATTCAACATCGATCAGGTCAAGGGCCTGTTCCGCGATCTCCTCGGTTACCGCTGCCACTGCCGCAACCGGCTCACCGATATAACGCACCTTATCGACAGGGAGTATCTGCTCATCGCAGAGATCTTTGTAGCGCCGCCAGATACCCTGCTTGACCCCGAGGGTGTCCTTGCCTGTCACAACACCTATTACGCCGGGAAGCTTAAGGGCCCTGCTCGCGTCGATGTTCAGGATTTTCGCGTGGGGATGCGGACTGCGCAGGATCTTGCCATAGAGCATGCCGGGCAGTTTCACGTCGAAGGTGTAGGTTGCCCGGCCAGTCACCTTCGCGATTCCATCCACATTGTGAACGTGGGTATTAATGACAGCATATTTATTCATGGTGCTCCTCCCTGTAATTACCTTTTGCCACCGCCTCGACAGCCCGCACGATGCTGTTGTAGCCTGTGCATCGGCAGATATTTCCTTCAATTCCTTTTCTTATCTCCCATGTGGTTGGATTAGGGTTCTCGTCGAGCAATGCCTTTGCCGACATTAACATACCAGGGGCACAAAATCCACACTGGTAGGCACCGTGATCAAGGAAGGCCTTCTGGATGGGGTGCAGTTTCCCTTTATCTTCCAGTCCTTCAACGGTAGTTATCTTGGCGCCCTCCGCCTGCATTGCAAGTACCGAGCATGACTTCACAGACATGCCGTTAATGATTACCGTACATGCCCCGCAGGATACAGTATCGCAGCCCCTCTTTGTGCCTGTGAAACCTAAATAGTCCCTTATTACTTCAACTAAAAGTGTTTTAGGGTTTATGTAAATCTCATACTCTTGCCCGTTTACTGTTAGCCGTAACAATTTTTTTTCCATATACAAGACCTCCTTTCTCACTTAGCCTCTAACCTTTTCCCAGGCCTTTTTCAACATCCTCTTCGTCAGCACACCCAGCAAATGCCTTCTGTGTTCCTCAGACGCATGGATGTCAGCAACAGGTTCAGAGTCTTCCGATGCTATTTTGCCCGCCTCGGCAAAAAGTGCTTCATCATATTTTTTTCCAATTAGCAGCTCCTCAGCCCTCTTAACCCTTTTCGGTGTTGAACCAGCATTACCAAGAACAATCCTTGCGTCCTTGCATTTGCCATTGCCGTTTAGTGTTACAGAGGCGGCTACTGCCACCACACCCATATCACTTTCGAGAAGATTGAATTTCTGATATGCGGCTCCCGTTTTTGGTTCAGGTATCGGTACCTGAACTTCCAGTACGAGCTCATCTTTGTTTAAGGCTGTTTCAAAGTAATCCACAAAAAAATCCTCAAGGGGCATTCCCCTCTCGCCGTTCATCCCCCCCATCTTTATATTTGCTTTGAGTGCAATGAGCACGGGTGCGGGGTCTCCTGCAGGGTCAGCATGGGCAAGGTTGCCGCCGAAGGTACCCCAGTTTCTAACCTGGATTGATGCGAGCTTACCCTCCATCGCCACGAGCACAGGGTAGTGCTTTGCGACCACATCGGACTTTTCAATGGCACGGTGGGTGGTAGTGGCGCCAATCTTCAACCCTGCTTTCTTGTCAAAAGTAATGTAATCAAGTTCTTTCAGACGTTTAATGTCAATCAGATAGTCGGTAACTAACAATCCCTGCCGCATCACGATCAAAAGAGATTGCCCCCCACAGATAACTTTGCACTCATCCTTATGCTCGGAAAGCATGGTGAGGGCTTCTTTGACCGAGTCGGGCTTAAGGTAGGTAAAATCGTGTATCATGCTTCTCTCCTTTCTTTAAATTTTCCAAGTTCCTTTTCCTCTACAAGCTCTTCTACATCGGTAATCCACCTTGAACTGGCTGGAACATCACCGGGCATTCCAAATTTCTCATCATCACTGACACAGGTCTTTTCCGTCTGTTCACTAATCTCTCTCGAATCCCACAAACATCCGCGATACCCTGTTTTAAAACATAGATAATAGTGTCTACCCCTGTAAATGGCACATTCAACACATAATTTGCTCGAAAAAGGACATGTCATTGTTAATTTTGCCATTGACCACCACCTTTAAGTATTTTCTTAACCCTTTTATCATTGAAGAGTTTCTTGAACCCATGATCCAAGGTATAAGGGCTACGCAATTTATCCGTACATATTACCATATTTTATCTTTTATTACCTCATACTTCCACATTTACATATGACTTTTTGTTATGACTTTTTGTATGTATTTTTGGTCCGACGATGCTTCCCATATCCTTAAATTATGGCAAAGAGACATAATGAATAAACCTTTTTCTGACGTGTTCACTATTAAGAATTTCAAAAAAATTTATATTAATTTCTTTCTCTTGTCAAGAATTTTGTTAACATTCTTTTTAGAATGATGTTCACCATAGTAAACATACCCACATGATAGCAAGGTTAATGGCAACTATAATGTACCCATAATAAAACCCCGATTCTGGAAAATCCGTTTTTTGGATAGTTTCACAGGATATGTTCAATTAGTCTCTCTACTAAAATGAAATCGGTCTAAGGTTTCGAAATATGCCTCGACCCTCGTTCTTATCTGTGTTTCAGAGTAGAACCGCGGAGGTTCGCATGGTCTCTGAACCTATACCATACAGGAAGATTCTCCCAGTAAAGCCGGTACTTCTCATTCGAAATAACGCCGATACCTTTCGAAATCCTCTCCTCGTAAATTTCGCTGCACAGTGTTTCATAATAGCTCACAGCCTCGGGGGCTCCTCTCCGATATACGGTAATAGCCATGGCAATAAGTGCGTCAAAAATTCTGTTTCACTATCACCATTCAGGGATAGGCAATTTCTTTGGGCTCTTCCAGTCCTTTATCGGCTTCATCCATGCCGCACGCTCTACAAACTCGTCATGGGCCAGGGGTACTGGCGGGTGACAAACCCAGAGTGGATCGAATTCATCTTTTACTTTCAAGAGCCACTCATGATAGTTCGGCCCGTACATAGGACCCGTTAAGTAGAGTGGTTGATGAGGCCCAAGAAGGGACGTATAGAAGCGTTCCCGTATATTCATCTTCGATGTCTCCACATAGTACTGGTCGACACCTGTCGTATCCTCATCCTGATCCCAGTATATAAGGAATTCAGAATAACCCTGATGGCCCAGCTCGAAGCTCTGGAACCAGCCTGGGTCACCATAGTCCGGCATCAGAGGTGGCGTGTACTTCTTCTTCACGTCCGCATAACTCTCCCCGTGGACCGTAGCTTGAGTGAGCGTCTCGATGACATAATCAACGGACATGTATGACCCGCACATCACCCACATCCCTGCAGAATCCGAATTCTTAATCCAGGATTCATCCAATGGTCTTGTTGGTCGTGGTACGCCACCGACTTCTTTCATGATATCATTCAACACATTTTCATCATATTGCATCTGTTCTTCAGAGGTAAATCCTATGAGCAATACACGGACGATATGGAAGTTTTTAACTGTATCTTCATTCTCCTTCCCCCATATCTGCCAGAATTCCTCTTTGGATTCTGCTTTGGCAATTGCACGCCAGAAGAGGGGGACCTTTGTTACTGCCCCTGCAATCTCTGCTTTCCCTATCTCGTACATCGCCTTGACCTGTGCTTCCTTGCTCGGCACCTGGTAGTTAATCCATTTCACGCGCTTCTCTGGAAGTGCCAGTCCGGTGTTTGGCGAAATACCTGTAGGTTCAAGTCGTTCCGGCTGAAAAGGAAGGGTTTTTATGGCCATTTTCGTAACAATCCCGAGACATCCCCTCAAGCCCGTGTACCCTCTCAGGAGGCCTCTTAAATCAGGGCCAGGCCCGCCGCCCCAGAACGGATCGTCACCGAGAGCGAGTGAGCCCATCTTTACAAGTTCCCCGTCTGGTAACACAAGTTCTGTTCCCAGTATACGTCTGTGAGGAAGGCCAATCCGGTGGCTTAAGGGAGACCAGCCATCACCGATCAAATTTGCAATGGCCGATGCCTGTGCCCCACCTCCACCGATAACTACGTAAGCGCCTCTCTTCATTGCCTCTTCTTGAATCGGTGAATATATAACGCCGGAGCCTACAACGATATAAAAGTGTTTCTCATCTATCTCAAAATGATTCATGCGTTTCAGGTCTATAAGTAACTCATTTTCAACATGGCAATGTGAACGAGGCCCATAAAAACCGGTGCTATATGGAACATAAGGCACCTTATAGCGATTGCATATCTTCACAATCTTCTGGACTTCCTCAGTTGTTCTCGGCATTATGACGGCGCCTGGTACCTTTGTCATCACCCTCTCATATCCCAAACCACACTCGTATCCTCCTGGCCCGCATCTATAACCTTCACAAATTGCAGGGTCATCGGAGATACACCTAAGACCTGCTACCGACTCTAATACATTATATGCTTCTTTTTTTATACTCATAGTCTGCCTCCTTATATTTCCACTGAAGCAAGGATAAGTTCTGCTATATCCATTACCTTCATGCTGCCCCCGTTCTCTTTTACGGCCTGAGCAAAATTGCTTTTGCACCAGGGGCATGCAGCCACGAGAACTTCGGCACTCACTTCTTTTACCTCTTCCAGCCGATGTTTTGCAGAAAATGAAGCAAGCTCCGGAAAGGCCTCTTTTGTGCCCCTGCCTGCTCCACAGCAGAAAGCATTTTCTCTCTTCCTCGGCATTTCAACAAACTTAGCGCCAGGGATGGCATTCAATATATTTCTTGACTCAGCGTACAATCCGGACTTGCCACGCCTTCTTTTGAGCTCAGGGCTCACTGTCCCCATCCAGCCGCGCTCACCCTTCCATGGTGTCCAGGGGTCTGAAAGCCTGCTTATACCGCATGAATCGTGGTAGGTGAAGCGGATGTCCACAGGTTTCGCCAATTTGAGACTGCCCTTTTTAATCGCTTCATCGGCAACCTCGATAAGGTGCACTACCTTGAAGCCGAGATCGGATGTGGCTATGTTAAGCATCTTCGGATAATCAACCTTCCACATACGGTAACATTCGGCACAGCTCGTCGCTACTGTCTTTATCCCTGCTGCCTTTACTGCCTCAATGTTGCGTTTCGCAAGCTCCCTCGCTTCATCTATCATGCCGACAGAGTAAAGCGTATTTCCACAGCACCATTCATCAGCCATGAGCATGAAGGGTATGCCAGAGGCATTAAATATATTCGCTGTTGCACGTGCTATATCGGGGTTCACGTAGGAAGCAGAACATCCAACGAAGTAGAGTACGTCTGCCTTCTCTGCCACCTTAATGTCCTTCGTTACCCACCTTTTCCTGTTCTCATGGGGTGATCCGAAGTGGTTATGCTTTGTGGCAATATTTTTTGCAATCTTCTTATGTGCCGGCATTGGGCCTGCCCCATCCTTTACTGCCTTTATTCTCAAGGCCTCAAGTGTCAGCCCTATTTCCAAGTCGAGGTTACGCTTGCAGCCTACATCACAGGCGCCACACAATGGGTCAGCATAGATGATCTCCAGGAGCTTGTCAGTCCACTTAAGCCTTCCTTCTGCTATTGCGGTGCCTATCCTCATCTTTCCAAAGGCGCCATAAGCGTCAAAGTCATTCCAGGTGTTGCTGGGGCACCTCGTGGAGAACTTAATCCCCGGCATATAGGTGTGTTCAACCCAATAGCATCCCTTGCACTTAATGCACCGGCTCATGTCGTAGACAAAGTTGTCTAAATTTGTTACATCTAAACTTACTTTCTTTTTTGGTGTATCATAGCGATCTTTTGGCATCTCATCCTCCTTAGAAGCACAAATTTCCAGGGTTCATAATATTCTTCGGGTCAAACACCCTCTTTACCCGCTTCAATGTCATCGTATAATTAGCAGCACGATCGTATATTATAGGAGCCAGCTCACCGTATGGCCTTGTAAAGAAAGCCCCTTCATTTAACATAGCCATTGCTGCGTCACGGTAAAGTTCAGCCACAAAGCCTTTTTCGTGAGCATTCTCAGGGTCATAGAAAAAGCTGAACTCAACCTGGCAGGCACGGTTATGCTCTATGGGCTGGATGTAGCTCCCGATATCAGTTATAGGGTAACCGTATCTGGCAGCCACCATTTCCATAATATCCATAAATATCGGTACCTTGTTCGGTTTGGTAATAAAGAAGAGGTTCTGACATCCGCCTTTCATACGGTTTTTCCAGTATGGAACATCCGTTGGCCATGGCGCCCTCAGCATTGGTAAAAGTTTTCTCCCCAGGCCTGGAAAGCCAGGAAGGTTGTCTATAAGGGCCAACTTCGGGAATTCGTTTTTTAATACCTCCTTAAGAAGTTTCTCCTCGTATGCTATCTTTTCCTCGGGGCGCCTTAAAAGCCCGCTTATAACTAAAACGAGCGTCCATGGTGGGAGTTCCACACACAGCTTATCAAAATCTTCAGGCATCTTATCCGCCATGATTGCAGCAAGGTCCACGTTATTCAAAAGAACGCATTCCTGGCCTATTCTCCGCGGCAAGATCCTGTAAAGGAATTCTATAGCGTAAGGCACGTCATCAACGGGTGCAAAAAAGATCTCGTCTATCCTTGGAATCGATTCAATCTTCAAGCTTGCCCATGTGACGATACCCATTGTACCCTGGGCACCCTGAACAAACCGGTAAAAATCAAGACCGGGTCCGGATGGATTTGCCCCCCTCGATTTAGACTCAGGAAAACCATTTACGCTGGCAGAACCGCATCTGAAGACTTCACCTGTCGGCCAGACAACCTCAATTGATTGCATGGGTTCACCGTAATCATAAACGGTATTTGTCGGCACTTCCCGTTCGAGGGTGTCGGTAAGCACGGAACGATCCCGGTGTGGCAGTAGCGGCATTATCACCCTCATGCCCTTCTTTCCCAGTTCTGTAACAAGCTGCTTCCATGTTACGCCGGCTTCAAACCTTACCAAGCGATTTGCTTCATCAATTTCCAGAATCTTGTTCATTCTTGCGAGATCGACCACGATACCGCCCTGTTTTGGTATGGTGCTCCCGTGGAAGTGTACCTTTGAGCTTACAGGCACTATAGGGATATTCTTTTCGTTACACCATGTTACGATTTTCCCTACCTCCTGTGCATTTCCTGGCCACACCACGGCATCAGGCATTCCCGGAGGGAGAAGGCTGTGATCACGCGAGTACCCTACAAGCTCCTCCCTCTTATCACTTACATAATCCTTGCCCAAAATCTTTGCAAGTTCATTCTTGATTCCCATTTTGCCTCCTTGTTCTTTACCTTATATTTCTTCTATATTCTTATTGCCGACATTTTCTAACCGAGGCCCACCATATACTAATATTATCCTTTGACACATTTCAATAGCAGATTTTATGCGATTCGTGCTCATGTTCTCCCCTACATTCGGGGCCCTTCAGGTTTCTTTCTCGACGAATCATGTGCCGGCAGAGAAGCCTGTATGGACCACTGTCACCGTCAACACATTTAAATACTATAGCGAGACGAGGTAAGCAGTATAGTGGGTAACAAGGCGTGCCATCTTAACTTTGATAATCATATCTACAATTTTAAACTGGTTATTAGGAATATCAATTGTTGGCCTCCTAAACTGAACCCTTATTTGAGCGTAGGGCACAACATTTCTCAAAAGGGCCTGCATCCAGCCTAGAACCTGAGCAGAAATGAGGGTTCTCTCAAAATTAAGACCGACTGCCATAACCCTCCACCCTTCTCCTCCCTGTCCTATACGTTTCTCAACAGGCACGCTTACGTTTTTAATAAACTACCCTGTAGCAAGCTACAGGGAATAAC
>JAPLKF010000064.1 GCA_026388215.1 Pseudomonadota bacterium
CATGCTCCTCCCGCCCCAGAGGTAAGGGACGCCGAGAAAGAGCCTGGCCATATTTACAATGTTTTTCCTGCACCTTTTTTTGCTTGACCTCCCGGACATCCTGTTTACATCCCCTTTCATTACCCAGCCATCTTTGCCATCTGTCAGCTCAACGCAAAAATATCTGTTGTGCGGTGATGCCTTTTCTTTTACCTTGAACCTTGTCCCTGCTGAAACGATGAGTAATGGCTCGCCCCCTTTCCTTGGGTAGCTTAATATACGGGCGGCTTTATTTTTTACGACAATATTATATTCTGGCGGTTTATCAATAAATATAACACTCCTTTTCCTCACCCACCCAGGATAACCCTGCCAGATATTGTTTCGGGTAAACTTCTTCTGCTCAATTGCCCCAACATAATACCAACCTTCATTTTCATCTCTATAAATGAGTATTTCGTTATATAAGACCTGCGTCTCCTGTAACTCATCATGGGTATAATCGGGTGCTGCATCAATCGGTTTTCTTCTTAAATCTGCAACAGGGTCTGTAACTATAAGTAATTTTTCCATTTCTTCCTATAGTGTTATATTTATCATTTTCTTATACTGGATAACAATTATAAATCGCATTGTTACAGCTTCTTTAGAATATTCTGTGATTTTTTTAGCTTATTTGATTATTATACTACCCTTTAAAATTTGTCATTTCATTATATGAAATATAATTTTAAAAATGTCTTGACAAAAAATTTCGTTCAAATAAAATTGATAAGGTAAAGCATTTAAACAATATAAAATGGAGGGTTAGAATGAAAAAAAGTGATGGAATACCTCAGGATTTAAGAGAATTTCTAAACATTATTGAAGGTAAAGGGAACCTGAAAGTTATAGAAGGAGCAGACTGGAATATCGAAATAGGGGCAATAAATGAAATGATGGCTGAAAAAAAAGGCCCTGCATTATTATTCGATAAAATTAAAGATTACCCAAAAGGTTACCGTGTCGCAACGAACATACTCCACCGGGATGACTTCCAGAAGATAGCCTTTGGTATCCCAGAAAATTTAAGCAATCTCGATGCGGTAAAATTTTGGAAGGATAAGTGGAATAGGTTTAAACCGGTCCCGCCTAAGGTGGTAAAAAAGGGTCCTGTTCTTGAAAATGTGATGGAGGGCAAGGATATAGATATTCTTAAATTTCCTACACCAAAATGGCATGAACATGATGGAGGAAGATACATTGGAACAGGGGTTGCTACAATCACGAGGGATCCTGAGGAAGGTTGGATAAACGTTGGTACTTACCGTGTGATGATTCAAGACAAAAAAACAGTTGCCTTTTATTCATCACCAGGCAAGCATGCAGTTATCATGAGAGAAAAATACTGGGCTCAAGGGAAGGAATGCCCGGTAGTGATGTGTTTTGGCCAGCAGCCCTTAATTTTTGGGAGTTCAACAATGGGTTTGCCCTGGGGCGTGTCTGAACTGGATATGGTTGGTTATATGCAGGGTAAGCCGGTAGACGTCATCCTTGGTAAATATACAGGTTTACCAATACCTGCAAATGCAGAGCTTGTGATAGAGGGTTTCTCTCCTTCGACAAAGCTGGACGGGAGGCCGGAAGGACCCTTTGGAGAATGGACGGGCTACTATGCTTCAGGCAGAAGGGACGAACCTGTCGTTCATATTAAGAGGATATATTTCAGAAATAACCCGATAATTCACGGGCAGCCACCCATCAAGCCACCGGTTAACACCTGGTTTCCCATTCCCCTCCATACTGCCACTATGTTGTGGACAGAGCTTGATAAGCTTGGCTTGCAGAATATAACCGGCATATATGTACACGGACCAGGCAACAGGGTTATATGTGTAATTTCTTTGAAGCAAAGATTTCTCGGTCATGCAAGGCAGGTTGCTACCGCAGCAGGTGCTCTTCTCATAGGTGGTGCATGTACTGGTAGATACATTATTACGGTTGACGAAGATATTGACCCTTCTGACTTAGATGAGGTATTGTGGGCAGTATGTACGAGATGTGACCCAGAAATGGCGATTGACATTGTACCCGGGTTCCTCACAAGTCCGCTGGATCCCATGTTACGGCCGGAAAAGAGGGAAAGAGGTGATTTTACAACCGCTAAAGTTTTTATAAATGCGTGTAAACCCTATCACTGGAAGGATAGATTTCCACCGATCAACAGAGTCCCATCTGAAACGAGAGAAAAGGTAATGAAAAGGTTTAAGGAGCTTTTTTCAAAGTAAGGGAAAACAGGCAGGTAGAGGATAGAAAAATGAAGAATATTCTGCTTATAGGAACCCTTGATACTAAAGGGGATGAGCTCTTATTTATGAAAGAGCTTGTAGAGAAGGCGCATCATTGCCCAATCGTAATGGACATAGGCATTCTCGGTGAGTCAAAGTTTAAGGCGGATATCACGAGAGAAGATGTATTAAGACATATCGGGAAGGATATAAAGTATCTGATTGCTTTGCAGAACGAGTACGAGGCTATAAAATTAATGTCTTCCGCCGCCGAGATTGTGTTGAAGAAGCTCTATCAGGAAGGCAAAATAGATGGTACTGTGGGGATAGGCGGAGGGCAGGGTTGTTCGATGTGCTCTCCTGGCATGAAACAGTTACCTGTGGGATTTCCGAAGGTCCTTGTCTCTACCAAGGCTGTGCAGGCTGGCATTAAAGAATACGCAGGGACAAAAGATATTGTGATAATACCGGCAGTGTGTGATATAGCAGGTCTGAACAGGATTACGAGAAATGTGCTGAAGAATGCTGTTGGTGCTATATTGGGTATGGTTAATATTGAAACCGCACCACACCTGGAAGGGCCGGTAGTGGTGATCAGCATGAACGGTACTGTCACCACCTGTGGTCTTTACATTAAAGATTTGCTTGAGAAAGACGGATATGAAGTAATTGTTTTTCATACACTTGGAGTTGGCGGTAAGGCAATGGAAGAGCTAATAGAAGATATTGATATTGATTGTGTAATAGAGCTGGCATTGAATGAAATAGGCAACGAATTATTTGGTGGATTGGCTTCAGCAGGTAAGGAGAGATTGGAGGCTGCCGGGAGGCGGGGGGTTACACAGATTGTTACCCCTGGGAGTATTGATTTTATAAACTTTCTCACGATGGAGACGGTTCCTGAAAAGTATCAAAATAGAAGGCTATACAGGCATAACCCGCAAGCCACAGTTATGCGAATGGAAATGGAAGAAATGAGGGTTATAGGTCAGGTTATTGCAGAAAAACTTAATAAATCCAGAGGGAAATTAGAGATAATGATTCCTCTAAAGGGTTTTTCTATGTGGGACAAAGAAGGGAAAGTTTTTTATGACTTGGAAGCAGACAGACATTTTATTGAGTCCTTTAAAAAACATATATCGCCAGTTATCCAAGTCACAGAGTACGACCTTCACATAAATGATAGGTCATTTGCAGATTTAGTATATAAGCGATTTACTGAACTTGTAAAATAACCACCATCACTTCTGTTACTGGGGCTTGCGTCGCCCCCTCCACAGGCAAAGCCCCACCCACTTCGTGGGTACCCGGCCTCCCCCTCTCGCTCACGGTGTTCGCTGTATAGATTCCAACGGGCGGCGCAAGGCAAACAGAGGACCACGCTTTCAAGCGTGGGTGAATGTATTATTATTCACGCAATGCGTGTATGTATTAGTGCCACGGGCTTGCCCGTGGGAATCTATGATGAAGATGGGCCTTCAATGGCTCATCTTCATCCCTGTTTCTCTGCATTATGACCGAGTTTTCGTGAAATAGCCTGCGATGCATCAAGCATTTCCCCGATTGCCCTTTTGATGTCTTTTTCTTTCATTTGAAATTCTGGCAGTGCAACACCCAGTGCTGCCACAACCTTACCAGAAAAATCTCTTATTGGTACACCTAGGCCTATTACTCCTTCGATAACGGTACTCCTTTCAAGGCAGTATCCAAGACTTTTTATCTCGTCAAGTTTCTGTTTTAATTTCTCGATGTCAGTAATGGTCTTTTCAGTAATTTTATACGGCTTGTACATGGTGAGTAACCTTTGTTTTTCCTCGTCCTCCATATATGCGAGGAGTGTCATGCCGAGCATGCCATAATAAGGTGGCCTCTTCAATCCTACATAAGACGATACCCTGATAATACTTTCCGATTCCCGTTTGTCTATATAGAAGAGGTGGTCATCTTTAATGATACCCAAAAGCACAGTTGCCCGGAGACTGTGCCCAAGAGTCTCCATATGAGGTGACACAATATTTCTGATGGATAAGGAAGCATACACAATGCCACCGAGTTCAAGAAATCTGAGCCCAAGGGTATATGTTTCCTCTACTGGATTGTATGTGAAAAATCCGTATTGTTCCAGGGTCTTTAGGATTCTAAATGCTGTAGCTTTGGATAGGTGAGTTTTTTTAGATATCTGTTCAAGGGTAAATAAATTCTCTGTGTAGGTGAAAAGATCGAGGATTTTGGTGAGTTTACCAAGTACCTTTACGTTGTATTGTTGATGATTCTTTGAGTTCATTTGATAAGCACTCAACCTCAGGAATAATATTTTTTTCAAAAAAATTGCTTATTAAGGCTAACTATTTAACACACTAAGGGATAATATTTCCATCTAAAAAACCATTGCCCATTTCATTTGTCTAATATGCAGTTCTCTGGTACAATTAATTAACAATATTAAAGCATATTAAAGGGGTCTACGTGGTGATATGAATGGTTTTCTTGGTTTCTGTGATTTGATGTGTAAATATGCAGAGATTCCGAAGGACACCGCTGTTGACGGGTCTGGAAGCTGCAGAACCTTCGTTGCACTATACTGCAACCTCAAAAGGTCCCTGGTGCACAAGAATATGCCGTGCAGTCAGAAGATCCTGAGGAAAGAAGGCAAGGGAAAAGGAGTGAGTAATCAGTAGGCAGTAAGAAGTAAGCAGTAAGAACTTAATCCTTATTGACGGGCATAGGCTCGGCAGGTAATCTAAGGGATGTTGACAATCCGAGCCTCTAAAGGGGAGGTTATAGATTTGCAGGACGGGTTAAAAAAGGTATGAAAGTTATTAAACCAAAGCGCTACAATTTATGCTGAACGTGGGAAGTTAAACCTTGAAGATTTGGGTTACAAAGTTATTATGGGGAAACATGTGAATGATAGGCATCTTCTATTTGCAGGTGATGCGAAGTCACGGGCAGACGACATAAACAGGGCGTTCGGGGATAAATCTATTCGTGCAATAATCTGCACGCGCGGTGGCAGCGGGACACTCCACATCCTGCCCTATATTGATTTTTCAATGATCGAAAAAAACCCCAAGATATTTATCGGTTACAGTGATATTACGGCATTGCAGATAGCGATGTTTAATAAAACCAGGCTTATCACGTTTTATGGTCCCATGGTCGCAACGGATCTTGGTAAGG
>JAPLKF010000065.1 GCA_026388215.1 Pseudomonadota bacterium
CCTGTTGCACGAAATCTCGACTAATAATGAAACAATAAGAGAATTAAAAGAAGACGACATTGAAGAAATTTTAGATATAGAAAGACGCTCCTTTCTTTCTCCGTGGACAAAAAGGCTTTTTGAGGAAACACTGTCTTCCCCAATCTCCACAAATTTTGTATTAAAAAAGGGCAATACAATACTTGGCTATATAATCATGTATTCAGTTGGAAACGAGGTCCACATACTTAACTTAGCTATACATCCAGATTACAGGAAAAAAGGCTATGGCTCTGAGCTTATCACACATGTGTTCACCCACTTTAGGGGAAGCGATGTTGTTGAGTTTTTTCTTGAGGTGAGGGAGGGAAATAGCAAGGCAATAAACCTGTATAAAAAGTATGGTTTCGAGGTAATCGGAAAAAGAAAAAAATATTACATGGAAACGAATGAGGACGCCCTTGTAATGCAGCTTACGCTCTCTGCCAATGTCTCTGATATAAGAGAAAACCATGGATGATATAAAGGGAAGAATCCTACAGAATGAAAATATCGTTTCTAATTACTATCTGCTGAGGGTGAAGCTTTCAAAATCAATGGGTAAGGTAGAACAAGGGCAGTTTGTCATGCTGAAAGTCCCGAGCAGCGAGGTATTTCTGAGAAGACCATTTAGTATTTATGAATATAATAAAAATATTCTCACGATAATGTACAGGGTGGTAGGCAGGGGCACAGAATACTTAAGCAAGGCTTGTATAAATGAGGAAATTTTTATACTTGGCCCCCTCGGTAAGGGTTTTAAAATCGGCAAGAGGGGTGTATATATAATAGTTGCTGGCGGTATTGGGATTGCAGGTCTTCGCTTACTGGCAAAGAGGTTAAAAGAAAAGGCCCTCATATTTTATGGATGTTCCAGCGAGGGAGAGATAGCCCTCCTTCGAGACATAGGGGTTCGTAATGTAAATATTTCTACCATAGACGGCTCATATGGTTTCAAGGGTGATGTGGTGGCGCTTCTTGGAAAGTACCTTAAATTGGCGAGGGGTAAAAATATTGAGATATTTGCGTGCGGACCAGAAAATATGATAAGGAGCCTCAAAAAACTGATAGATAAAGATAAAACGCCCTGTCAGGTGCTTGTGGAAGAACGGATGGCATGCGGGCTTGGTTTGTGCTTTGGATGTGTGAAAAGGACATTTGACAAAAAAGAACCTTATAAAAGGGTATGTAAAGAGGGGCCTGTCTTCAATTTATGGGAAATCTGTCTCTAAAATTATTTGGAAGAACCTTAAAGAATCCTGTTATGAATGCATCAGGGACGCTCGGGTATGGCAAGGAAATAGAGCCACTATGGGGGGTTGAAACGCTCGGGGCCTATGTGACCAAAGGTTTGTCTTTAAAGCCGCATCACGGGAACCCCACTCCTCGGGTGTGGGAAGAAAAACAGGGCATGATAAATAGCATTGGGCTGCAGAACATCGGGATAGAGCGATTCTTTAAAGAATATTTCCCCTTTTTCAAACAAAAGAAAACACCTATAATAATAAACTTTTTTGGTTTCACTGAGGAGGAGTACATTGAATGTGCGAGGTGTATAAAGCCTGACAGGTACATTCTTGCCCTCGAGATGAACCTCTCATGTCCCAATGTAAAAAGAGGGGGGATGAGCTTCGGAAAGGAAGAAAACACAGTGTATGATATTGTCAGGCACGTGAAGGCTGTAACTAAAATACCCCTTATAGCCAAGCTTACCCCGGAGGTCAAAAATATTGTTGAGATTGCAGGCTCTGCATATGAGGCAGGCATAGATGGATTAACCCTTTTAAATACAATGCCTGCAGCAGTGGTTGATATAGAAGGAAAGAGTATCCCGATAAAGGGAGGACTGTCGGGTCCACCCCTTAAACCTATCGCCTTAAAAGCTGTACATGAAGTTTCGAAGGCAATTCCTGTACCTGTAATTGGTGTGGGGGGTATTATGAACCACACTGACGCCATATCCTTTTTCATGGCAGGCGCAAGGGCAATTCAGATTGGCACCGCCACATTTGTGGATCCCTATACAATCCCCAAGACTATAAAAAACATAAAGAAGTATCTGGATAGGCACGGATACTCAAAAATTGAGGACATTATTGGAATCGCCAATGGTTAAGGGCAGGGGGAATCCAGTATGCAGTATGCAGTATCAGAAATAGAGGAACAAAAGATTATAAAGTCATTAGAAGACAGCCTTGGTGTCCCAAATCTCATTGCGAAGATTTTACTATCAAGAGGAATAGTAAGTCCTGATGATGGGCGGACATTTCTCTACCCAAAGCTTGAAGACCTTTCTGACCCGTTTTTATTGCCCGACATAGAGAGGGGCGTAGATAGAACAGTAGAGGCGATTATAAGAAAGGAGAAGATATGCCTTTATGGGGATTACGATGCAGATGGGATTGCATCTACTGCACTCATGATGAACTTTTTTAAACATTTAGGGATAACACCCGAAACATATATCCCCAGTAGAAAAGAAGGATATGGGCTGAACCTTGAAGCAATAAAGATGTTGAAGGAAAAGGGGATAAGGCTTCTTATATGCCTTGACTGCGGCTCAACCAATGTTGAGGAGATTAAAATGGCAAAGGGCCTCAACATAGATGTAGTAGTAATAGATCACCATGAGTTATCCGTCCCATTGCCAGATGCCAATGCCCTGATAAACCCAAAGAGGGTTGATGCCAGTTTTCCAACGAGAGAGCTTGCAGCCTGTGGCGTTGCCTTCTTTTTTCTTTTAGCGCTAAGAAGGGTTATGGTTGCCCGTGGGCTACTTAAGGGCGAGATAAACCTTAAAAAGGAATTAGATATTGTCACCATCGGGACAATGGGCGATATGGTACCCCTTACAAAGGATAACAGAATAATTGTGAAATTTGGCATGGAGATAATGAAGAAGAGACCAAGGACATGGCTGAAGACATTTTTTAAAGACAATACTATTGCGAATGGCAGGGTAGATGAGTATGCCTTGAATTTTATAATCATCCCGAGGATAAATGCTACTGGCAGGGTATCAGAACCTGAAAAGTCCCTCAACTTCCTTATATGTGAGGACGAGGGTGCTTCAAAAAATATTTTATCAGAGCTTCACGAAGCCAACAGAAAAAGACAGAAGATTGAAGAGGAAATTTTGAAGGAAATAGTGGAGATTGTGGATAGGGATAACCTCAGTCACGGGAATTCGATAGTTTTGTTTAAAAAGGATTGGCACAGCGGGGTGACCGGTATCGTAGCGCAGAAGCTGGTAGAAATGTTTGGGAAGCCTTCTATTATAATAAGCGAAGTGGATGGTTTGTGGAAAGGTTCAGGAAGGGGGGGCGATGGGATGGACCTTTATGAGACCATAAAATTACTTTCTCCACTGCTTTTAAAATTTGGCGGCCATAAGTATGCCTGCGGCATATTGCTGTCAAAGGAAAACCTTGTTCCTTTCAGGCATGCCTTTGAGGATAGCGTTGGAGGCCCACTTAAAAACAGAAAAAGAGAGACACAGGTTGATGCTGTTGCTGATTTTGAAGAATTAACAAAGGAGTTTGTAGAATTTATCAAAAAACTCGCACCCTTTGGTGTAGGAAATCCAAGACCGAATCTTCTTTTTGCCCCTTCAAGTATTTCTGTAAACAATAAATTTGTCAAGATCATAGATAGGAATAAAAGGACATGGTATGGCAGCCTTCAGGGGCAACCATCTGCTCATGAATACCTGAATATGGGCATCATAGCGTCACCCGTTATCAGGGAGGAAAGGGGAGAGAAGTTTATCCATTTAAATATAAAAGAGATAATACCATTAACAGCAGTGAACGGTGAATAGTCCCGCCTCTATATTCACTATTCACTGCCTTTATACGAGCAATATGGTTCTTCTTCTAAGATATCGCCTTTAATTTCGTAAGCCCGTGCCCGGCAACCACCGCATATCTTGAAGTATCTGCAGATACCGCATTTGCCCTTATAGGATGTGAAATCCCTTAATCGGTTGAATACAGGAGATTCTTCCCAGACCTTTTTTACCCCTTCCTTTCTTACATCACCGGAGGGGACTTCAAGGTATCCACAGGGTTGCGCAATACCTCTATGGGATATGAACATAAAGCTTTTGCCCGCAAGACATCCTGCACTCTTCGGGGTATCGCCCTTTTCCTTTACAATCCTGTAATAATGAGGGGCACAGGTTACCTTTATTTCAAGCTCGTCTTTCTTTTCGATCCCGTAGAGCCATTCAAGCACATCTTCATACATCTTTGTGTTTAGTTCCTCGCCTTTTAACCCTCCTCCCCTTCCTACCGGCACAAGAAGAAATATATGCCATGCACACGCATTGATAGTCTTTACCATCCTGTATATATCTTTAAGGTCATCTACATTTAGTCGTGTCACGGTTGTGTTTATCTGAAATGGCAGGTCGATGTCTTTCAATATCCTTGCCGAATCCATTACAGACTCAAAGGAGCCGTCTACACCCCTGAACCTGTCATGGGCCCTTTTATCCTTCCCGTCAAGGCTCAGGCTTACCCTCTTAATCCCCCCCTCTTTCATTTTAAGGGCCTTTGCTTTATCGAGGAGCGTCCCGTTTGTCGCCATCACAAGCCTTAACCCCTTCTTCTTTCCGTAAAGAATGATGTCGAATATGTCATCCCTCAGGAGGGGTTCTCCACCTGTCAGGATTATCGTCGGAGAGGAAAAGGAGCTTATTTCGTCCATAATGTTTTTACATTCGGAAAGGGTTAATTCGCCTTTATATGGACCTTGTGTTGCGGCTGCCCTGCAATGGATACAATTCAGGTTGCAGTTTCGGGTTATTTCCCATGCAACCATTCTCAGACTTGATTCTCTTTGAACCATTTCCCCAAATCCTTGGCAAAATACGTAATGATAATATCAGCGCCCGCCCTCTTTATACTTACAGACGACTCGAGGACTGCCCTTTTATAATCGAGATAGCCCTTGGATGCAGCAAGCTTTATCATCGTGTACTCGCCGCTTACCGAATATGCAGCCAGAGGCATGTTAAATGCCTGTTTTGCCATCGACAGGACATCCAGGTAGAATAGTGCTGGTTTTACCATGATAATATCTGCCCCTTCTTCAATATCCATGCCCATCTCCCGTAGTGCCTCTCTCTGGTTCGGAGGATCCATCTGGTATGCCTTTCTGTCACCAGATTGGGGTGCAGATTCGGCTGCATCCCTGAAGGGACTGTACAGGCAGGAAGCATATTTTGCAGCGTAGCTCATAATAGGGATATTGTAGTCGCCGTGAAGATCAAGTATTTCCCGTATCACCTTTACCCTGCCGTCCATCATATCAGAAGGAGCCACCATGTCGGCGCCTGCCATCACGTGGGAGAGCGCACTTTTTGCAAGCAGCTTCAGGGTTTCATCATTATCAACATAGCCATCTTTGATTACCCCGCAATGGCCGTGACTTGTATATTCACACATACATACGTCGGTGATAACGAGAATATCGTCTCCGAAGAGTTTCTTTATTTTCCTTACCGCATTCTGAATAATCCCGTTCTTGTCATAAGCACCGCTTCCAATTTCATCCTTTTTTTCAGGGATACCAAATAGCAGAATGGCTGGTATTGAAAGGCTTACGACCTCCTCTATCTCCTTGAGCAGCCCTTCTATTGAGAACTGATAGACATCCGGCATGGAAGGGATAGGGACCTTTTTTTCAGCCATCTCCTTCACGAATAATGGATATACAAGGTGTTTGGTGGAAAGCTCCACCTCCTGGATCATACCCCTGAATTTTTCGTTCTTTCGTAATCTCCTCGGCCTATACTCTGGATATTTCATAATTACTCCTTGTTGAGCGTAGAGTTTAACCCTCAGCTCCCTGCTATTTCTTTTTCTGTAAGATAGCACTGGGGGTCTTCTGCCCATACATCGCCGGTCTTTGCCTCAGCCCTCACCCTGAAATTGCCCCCACATATATCAAGCCACCTGCATATCGTGCATCTTCCCTTCACATACTTCTTTTTCTTTTTGAGCTTTGCCATAAGCTTATCATCTAAATCCATCCATATTGTGCTGAAAGGCCTTTCCCTCACATTGCCAAAACTATAATGTCTCCAGAACTGGTCTGCATGAACATTTCCCTCCTCATCAACGCAGGCAATCCCTACCCCTGAGGCATTTCCCTCATTCATCATGAGGAGCTCATAGACCTCATCTGCCCTTTTTTTATCCTCCCTTAAGAGCCTCAGGTATACGTAAGGCCCATCTGCATGGTTGTCTACGGTGAGCACTTCGATGGGCTGCCCCTTATCAAAAAATGCTTTTGTCCTGTCCATAATGTAATCCACGGCCTTTCGTGTTTCTCCATGGGTCAAGTCCTCATCAATTAGCTCTGAACCCCTTCCTGCATATACAAGGTGATATAAACAGACCCTCTCGATACCTTCTTTTTCGACCAAGTCAAAAATTTTGGGGATCTCTTTATAGTTCCTATTGTTTATTGTAAATCTTAAACCAACCTTTATTTTAGCCTTCTTTGCCCGCCTGATGCCGGAAAGCGCCTTTTCATACGCACCATTCATGCCCCTGAAGGCGTCATTGACATCGCCAATACCATCAAGGCTCACACCGATATATGAGAGGGAGAAATCTGAGAAAATCCGTGCCTTCTTCTCTGTTATAAGCGTGCCATTCGTTGAGATAACAGCCCTCAAACCTTTTTTAACTGCATAGTCGATAAGCTCCGGCAAATCTGCACGAAGCAGCGGCTCTCCTCCAGAAAAGAGTATGACAGGAACGCCAAAGTCAGTTAGGTCATCAATAAGCCTTTTCCCTTCCTCTGTGGAAAGCTCTTTGCCCTTATACCCCTCACCTTCGGCAAAAGCATAGCAGTGCACACATTTCAGGTTGCACCTCTTTGTCATGTTCCATACAACTACAGGTTTTTTATCCTTTGAGAACTGAAGCAGATGGGAAGGAAGCTGCTTTGAATCTCTTCCATATCGTAGCGGATCAGACGCCTC
>JAPLKF010000066.1 GCA_026388215.1 Pseudomonadota bacterium
TGTGCCTTTTTATCAGGAAGAACACGGTAGAAATATTTCTCTATGCCAACCTTTTCGCTTATCGCCTTTGCCCCTTCCATGCTGTCCCCTGTAATCATAACTGCTTCTATCTCCATATTCTTCAGTTCATCTATGACGCCCCTTGATTCCTCCCTCACCTTATCGCTGAAGGTAATAATCCCCATCACATTGTCATCGCTCCATACAAGTACTGGCGATGTTCCTGACTGTTCCTTTTCGTGATACTTCTGTTCAACATCATCGTCAAGTACCCTGCCCCCGTCTTTATACATGGATGTATTCCCGACAAAATAATGCCTGCCATCGATCTCTCCCGTAATCCCCTTCCCGACAATTGCCTGGAAATTGTCAACCTTCTGAGGGGCAATGCCTGATTCTTCTGCCTTTTTACGGAGTGCTTCTGAAAAAGGATGTTCCGATTGCTTTTCAAGGTTGTAGGCAACACTCAAAACATCCGCCTCGGAAACATTACCAACGGGAACCGCCTCGGAGAGGACAATCACCCCCTCGGTAAGGGTCCCGGTTTTATCAAAAAGCACATACTGCACCCTGTTTGTAAGCTCCAGTGCCTCTGCACTTTTAATCAGAATCCCTCTCTTTGCCCCGACACCCGATGAGACCATGATTGCTGTTGGCGTTGCAAGACCAAGGGCACAGGGGCATGCGATAATGAGCACACTCACAAAGGATAAAAGGGCATTAGTGAGCTTCGGTTCTGGCCCGAAGATATACCAGACAAAGAGCGCGCCTATGCTTATCAATATCACAATGGGGACAAATATGCCTGCCACTGTATCGGCAAGCCTCTGAACAGGGGCCTTTGTGAATTGTGCCTCTTCCACAAGGCGGATAACCTTGGACAATACCGTATCCTTCCCGATCCTTGTAACCCTCACAACTATTGAGCCCTTGCCATTAATCGTTCCGCCAATAACTTCATCTCCAATGCCTTTGTTCACAGGCATGCTCTCCCCTGTTATTATAGACTCGTCCACATAGGTATTGCCTTCTATTACCTCCCCATCAATAGGCACCTTCTCTCCCGGCCTGATCAATATGCGGTCTCCCTTCTCAATGGTATCCGTTGGAACCCTCTCTTCTCTGTTATCTCTCAGGACAACACATTCCTTTGGCGATAGCTCATAGAGCATCTTAATGGCTGTATATGTCTTAGTCTTCGCCTTTGATTCGAGGAACCTGCCAAACAGTATCAGGGTTATGATAACGGCACTGGAATCAAAATATGTATCGGGCTTCATGCCCGCAGAAATAATAATGTGCGGGAAAAACGTAACAAATGCGCTGTAGAAAAAGGCAGCCGAGGTTCCAACCGAAATAAGGGTGTTCATGTCAGCGGCAAAATGTTTAAGATTCAATAAGGCTGGTTTATGGAACCTCATGCCGAAATAGAACTGAACCGGGAGGGTCAGAATGAGCAGTACAAGATTGTTATACGGAAGGACCATCCACATGGAAAATACCATAATAACAGCGCTCAAAAGTGCAGACCAGATAAAGTCCTTCTTCAGTTCAGCCTCTTCCTTCTGCGCCCTGATCGTCACATCCCCTTCGAGGTCCACGTCATAGCCGATATCCCTGATGATCGAAATAACCTCCTTAAGCTCTATATCTTTCTTCGGGAATATAACGGCCTTCTTTAAAGGGAAATTGACCCGTGCCTCACTGACGTCTTCAAGCTTGTTTAACTCCTTCTCTATACGGACAGCACAGGCAGCACAGCTCATACCTTTTATTGGTAGTTCAATCTTTTCCGGCATCCTCTCTCCTTCAGAAATATTAATAGAATATAAGACATCCATAAAAAAATAACAATATAGCCAAACACTTTTGAAGTTTTGTGATTCCCTTGCCGAAATCTTATATGGTAGAATCTCTTCAGCTTTTATATTCTCCCTTTGCTTGTTGATTATTTTTCACACTGAGGCCACTAATGCCTAAAATCAGAAATCGCACCAAACAAATTATCGCCCTTGCATGTATATCCTTTGCCGTATCCCTGATTATATTTTTAACAGGCATTTCGGGCACCTTTGAGTACAAGGCATTTGACCTTTTTTCCAAATACCTTAACCCCCCGCATCCTTCTGATAATATCTTGATTGTACAGGTAGACCAGCAAAGCATTGACGCATTGAGCAAAGAGGGTATAACCTGGCCCTGGCCGAGACAGATGTATGCCCCGATAATAGAATACCTATCTGAAGCCGAGGCAGTATTCATGGATATACTGTTTACCGAGCCGTCCTCTTATGGACAGGAGGACGACGTAATACTGTCAAAGGCAATAAAAAAGGCATCGAATGTGTATCTGCCACTCTTTCTCACCGGACAGCAAAGGGCTATCACCGCAGAAGATGAAGGGTTTTTAAAACGTCTTTCAGTCAGGGATAAAATCTCTGCCCCCTTAAGCTTCAACTCTGTTATCGTACCCATCGATACATTAAGGGATGCCATCAGGGGGACAGGTAACGTAACTATTTCACCTGATGAAGATGGTGTTTATAGAAGGATACCCCTAATATTTCAACTAAAACAGCACGTTATCCCTCATTTTGTCTTAAGCTACCTCCTTCAGAAAAGGATAGTGAATATCGCCAATGGCTCTCTGTATGCAAAGGATACAACAATACCGCTTACGGATGGGAAGCTTATACTCAGATACTACAGGGAGAAAAATCCATTCCCACTATTTTCATTCGTTGATTTATTAAACTCCTATATAGCAGGTACTAAACAAAAGCTACAGATTATCAAAAAGGACCTTTTTAAAGGAAAGATTGTATTCATTGGCCTCACCGCTGCGGGATTGTATGACCTCAAGCCAACATCTATTTTATCCATATCCTCAGGCGCCCTTATCCATGCAACAACATTGAGCAACATTATCAACAAAAATTTCATCACCAAGCTGCACTGGATTTATGTGATTCTCTTCATGCTTTTAATCTGTGTTTTCATTGCATACTCTGTTTTGAAACATCATTCCATGTACATAAATCTATCCATTTTCATTATATCCCTTATAGTAATAGTAACTATTATTGCTTCGCTATTTAAAAATTCCCTCTATATCAACATAATTCCGCCACTTGTTTCGCTTGTTTTCAGCTTCATAATTTCTGTTGCCTATAGCTATGCAGTTGAAGGAAAAGAACGGCTTTTCATAAAAAGGACCTTCTCCCAGTATATGGACAAAAAGATCGTTGATTACCTGCTTCAAAACCCATCCTTAATAAAACCAGGCGGCCAAAAAAGAAGGGTTACGGCATTCTTCGCCGATATCGCAGGGTTTACAACGATTGCAGAAAAACATTCTCCTGAGGATACTGCGGTGATACTCCACAGGGTGTTAAATTCCCTTACAGAGGTTATTATTCAAAACGGCGGGGTCGTGGATAAATATATCGGTGACTGTATTATGGCATTCTGGGGGGCACCGGTTGAGACAGATCATGACCAGGTAAATGCGTGCAATGCTGCCCTCCAGTGTATTGAGAGCCTTAAGGAGCTAAATAATGCATTCCCCAAAAAGGGTTCACCTGAGATAGCGCTCAGGATCGGGATTCATACAGGTGATGCCATAGCAGGAAATATAGGCAGCGATAGACTTTTTAACTATACTGTCATAGGTGATACAGTAAACCTCGCATCAAGGCTCGAATCAGTAAACAAGGTCTTTAAAACAAAGATAATCGTGAGCGAAGATACAATCAATGGAACAGGCAACGAATTCTTTGCGAGAGAACTCGGGCTTATAGAGGTGAAAGGCAAAACCATCCCTGTAAAGATATTTGAAATAATAGGTGAAGAAGGCAGGATACCTTCAGAAAAAAGGGAGGTGGTAATGCCCTTCAATCAGGGATTGACACTTTATAAAGAGAAGAAGTGGCATGAAGCGCTTGGAGTATTTGACAACATACTAAAACAAAATATCGAGGATGGACCATCAGAATTCTACAAAAAGAAATGTGAATATTACATAGCAAATCCTCCATTGACAGAGAACCGGGATATTGTTAAGATGACGGAAAAATGAGTATTAAATTTTCATCTACAATCCTCTTTATAGTCCTGCTAACTTCATCATTTGCATCTGCAGAAACAGCATCGGTTATTACAAAAGAAAATGCCATAAGGGAAGAATGCAAGTTTTTCTCTCCAATAAAAACAAAGGTCAATTACAACGATGCTTTGGAGGTGCTTTCCCAAGCGGGTGACTGGTTTAAGGTAAGGTTCAAGGGCATAAATGGATGTATACATAAAAGCGCAATAGAAGAAAAGACCTTCAGCTTAAGCGAAACTATGAAGACAAAAAAACAGGCTACTACCCGGGAAGAGGTTGCGCTCGCTGGAAAGGGCTTCAACCCGCAGGTAGAGGCATCTTACAGGAACAAACACCCGGAGATGAAATATCACCTCGTCGATAAAATAGAAAGATTGAAACTCTCAGAAAATAAGGTATCCGAATTCATCCACAGGGGGCAACTCAGGGAGCCATAATGAAAAGGTCATATTTCACTCCTATCCTGTTCGCTATCATATTAATGGCATATGCAGTAACCGGGCTTAATGCCTTTTCACTCGACCTTTTTAAAAAAGGTTTACCATCCAGGGAGGCCGGTGTAATCGGAACAGCTCTAAAACAGGGGATGAAGGCATCAAGACCCATATCATCGGATGAAGAGTACTATATCGGACGGGCAGTGGCAGCGAAAATTATTTCTCTCTATCCCCTTCTGGAAAAGGATTCCCTTATTGAATATATAAATCTCGTCGGACAGGTGATAGCGCTCAACTCAAATAAACCGTTTACATATGGCGGATACCATTTTGCCATACTTGATACAAACGAGGTAAATGCCTTTGCCTGCCCTGGCGGCATTATCTTCATCACCAGAGGCATGTTAAACATTATACAGAATGAAGATGAACTTGCAGCAATCCTCGCCCACGAGGTAGCCCACATAAACAATCAAGATGGTATATCATCCATCAAGCAGTCACGCTGGACAGAGGCGCTGACCATAATAGGCGCCAGGGCTGTTAAGGAATACGGGGCTCAGGAATTGTCCCGCCTTGTGAGCATCTTTGAAGGGTCAATAGATGATGTGTTCAAGACACTCGTTGTGAACGGATACGGACAATCTCAGGAATATAGTGCTGATGAAGCTGCAGCCTCCTATCTTACAAAAGCAGGGTACAATCCCTCGGCACTCAAGGATTTCCTTGAACGTCTCATGGGTTATGGTAAGACATCAGGGGGAGGCATATTAAAAACCCATCCTGCAACTGCTGAGAGAATAGAAAATATTAAACAGAAGACAACGGAAGTGAAAATTGATGCATCTTCTTTCCAATACAGGACTCAAAGGTTCAAATCTTCTTTGACCCATAACTAAACACCATATCTGTATTTAAACCCTGATTATACCAAGTTGCAATCAACCGTCTACTTTAACAGTGCTGGGAAAGCTTTCCTGGAGAGAGCATCACGGAACTTTTGGTAACCAAACTTAGCCGCAACGAGCGTCCCGTATGGGTGAATTGCACTGTCTGAACCCCGCTGAAGCGGGGTGAGTTTGCAATTCAAGCGAGTAAGACTTTAGTTTGGTCAAAAGGTATCGTGCCAGCGAACGGAGGGAAGGCTTTCCCGTGAGCGTCAATGTTGTATTTTAATTGCAAATTGGTATTATGTGAACGAAAGCCCTATTCAAGTCTGCGAGCCCTGAACAACCATCGTGAGAAATCGAGAAACATCCCGTAGGGTCTTCCCATAAAAACTGATAGGACCGTGAGTGTACCACAAGCAGTTACAATCTGGCTTATTCGAGCCCCGGTTGAAGTTAGAATTATGGCGTAGAGGGTTACCTGAAATGTTACAAAGGCAAAGAGATCGGCAAGACCTTTTCTAAGTTTCCCACCTTCTTTTGCTTTTGTAATCCTTAAGACCCAATCTCTGTAAATCCCGTAGGGTCTTCCGGTAAGTAAGTTAGCCGGGATAGCAGTTAGTCTTGCCTGAATTGATTGGCCTATTGTCAGTCCGGAAATCAGTATTTCAATCACCATCCCCCCAATTGTTGAGAAGGTGATCATGGCAAAGGTATCTGCAAGGAAGCGGCGTACATGGATCACCTCCTAATTTAACCCCAAAAAATGCCTAAAACAAGGGCAAATATAGATATTTTTCGACATGAATTATTTTGATAGTGACATACAAGTATAATGAAATAGCTCATGATTCGTAGCGTAGGGCAGAGTACAGAGAGTTGTTGGCAGGCTGATAGCTTATAGATAAAAACATTTGTTTTTTTAATTTTAAGGGGTTAGAATTGTTAAATGGGAAATGGGGGAATCACGATTCATGATGTACAATTCAGGATATAACGCTATCAGCATTATTAGCTCTTTGCTCATAGCTGATAGCCATAAACTATGAGCTATGAACCATGAGCCACTCAGATTTTAATGCTTACTAATCACTATTCACCATTCACTAATCACTGTAGCTAAGGGGGGGGTATCAATCAATTGAAAAAAACTGATAATTCAAGACCTGACCCTATTTCGTTACCGCTGCCGTACTGGGGCTGGTCCATATCGCCTGTGACTATGCAACCTTAGGGGCATTTAAGATCGAACCTCTCCTTAGGATCATTATGTTCATGATTGTTGCCTATGTAACCAGTTACCTTGCCCTGAGGCCGGATCGAAAGAAATATTTTGCCGAAAGTCTGGTTCAAACGGCACAAGCCATTGTATTGGTGAGATATTCACCACACTTCTTGAGGCAAAGGTATTGATAGAAAACTGGAGAAGGGAATACAACACGATCAGGCCGCACAGTTCCTTAGGGTATAAGCCGCCTGCGCCGGAGATAAGAGCGCCATATCTGCAGAACTTTCTGGCAGAGGCTAAAAAAAAGGAGGAAGTCTAACTCTGAAGGTGGTACAATGAGTTGGGACAGGTCACTATCAGTAATCAGCATAGGTCTCTGAGCCTCTTTGAATGATACATACGGCATTATAGAAAGAAACTAGGGACACTATGGCCATTACAGAAGAAAGGGATTCAACGGTATATAAACCATCCATGTATATCAACGCAGCCTCACACTATTTACCCACCACAACCGTTCCCAACGAGTACTATGTAAATCTGGTAGGGCTATCTGACGAGTGGATTTATAAACGGTCCGGGATCCGGTCACGAACAAGGGCAAACACTAACGAAAATACGAACACCATGTCGATAGAAGCAGCGAAATCTGCAATAGACCGGCTTCCCTATCCGGTCGAGGATGTCGATCTCATTGTCGGGGCCACGTACACGCCGTACGATACTGTGGGAACCCTCGCCCATGCGGTACAGCGCTTCTTGCATATTCCTAAAGCACGGGTCATTTCCATTTCTTCTGCATGTTCCTCCTTCTTGAATGCCGTGGAGATCGTCGAGGGCTACTTCGCTACAAACAAAGCACAGAGGGCGCTTGTCGTTGCTTCAGAACATAATAGCGCCTACAGTGACGACAGGGATGTGCAATCGGGTCATTTATGGGGCGATGGCGCCGGGGCTGTATTTATTTCAAAAGAAAAGGCCTCCGAAGAGGACATAGAGATCCTTGACCTGAACACAACGGGGCTCGGTCACATCGGAAAAGGTATCGAGGGAGTATATTTGAGGCCCAATGAGGGCGGCCTCAAAATGCCTTTTGGCAAAGACATCTTTGTCAATGCAAGCAAATACATGGTTTCCGAGGTTAAGAACATCTTGAAAAAAAACCATTTAGCATTGGAGGAGATCGTTCATCTCATCCCGCATCAGGCTAATTCAAGGATCATCGCCCACGTCATTGAGGGCCTTGGATTGCATAACGGGGAGGTGATCATGAATATCGAAGAAACCGGCAATACGGGCTGCGCAAGTACAATGATCGCCCTTTCACAAAACTGGAAAAGGTTCCGGAAAAGCGAACTGATCGTTATTACTGTTTTCGGGGGTGGATACTCAAGCGGTGCCATGCTTTTGAAAAAGTAATATGGGGTGCAGCGGCTTCCACCGAAATAAAGGCGGAGAGGGAAGGCCGAAGAATATCCGGAAAGGTCGGAGGAGTGATTTCAGGAGCGTCGTATTCATCAAAAAAACTGCAATAGCTTGCAGGTAAGAGGCGTGAATCATGGATCCTAAACAGACATTGCCCTCCCTGGTCATTAAAGGGAGAACAATAAAGGTACCCATTATCCAGGGCGGCATGGGTGTGGGTGTGTCACTCTCTCCGCTCGCCAGCGCCGTTGCAGAAGAAGGGGGCGTCGGCATCGTGTCGAGCGCAGCCCTTGACAGGCTTATCACGAAAAGGACCGGCAAGAAACATACCACATATGAAGCCGTTTTTGAAGAGATATCGCAAGCGAAAGCAAAGGGCGGTGTATCGGGCATCAACATTATGGTTGCCCTCATAAAAACCTATGAAGATACAGTAAAAGCTTCCATCGACGCAGGAGCGGATGTCATTATTTCCGGCGCGGGCCTGCCGCTGGGCCTGCCGGTTGTCAAAAACCCTGGCGATACAGCCCTGATTCCCATCGTCTCTTCGGCAAGGGCCCTTGAACTCATATGCAAGAAATGGGAACGGGTAGGCTACAGGCCTGATGCCGTTGTGCTCGAGGGACCCCTGGCCGGTGGTCACCTGGGGTTCAAATTTGAGGACATATACCTCGAGTCGAACAAGCTCGAAAATCTCTTACCCCCTGTAAAGGAAATGGCAGAAAAATATGGCGACTTTCCTGTTATCGCAGCGGGAGGTATCTACACGCACGATGATATCGTAAGATTCCTGAAGATGGGTGCAGATGGGGTGCAGATGGGAACGCGCTTCCTCGTTACCCGGGAAAGCAGTGCAACTGATGAGTATAAGCAGGCTGTTATCAATGCCGGCAAGGAGGACATCATCGTGGCGCAGAACCCCGGTTCTCCCTGCGGTTTGCCGTTCATGGTTATTAAGGAATCACCTAGTTTCCAGAACGCGCTCCAGAAGAAGAGAAAACCCCGTTGCGATAAGGGGTATGTGCTGCGACCGGACAGGGAAGGAAATTTCAACCAATGCCGTGCACGACTTGATGACGGCGGAAATTTTTGCATCTGCAATGGCCTCCTCAGCTCCGCCGGGTATAACCCTGACCAGGAGGCACCCCTCTACACAGTCGGCGCTAATGGTTATCGCGTTGACAAGCTTACAACCGTCAAAGAATTGATTGCCGAACTGACGGGTAAAACAAACCAAAGCTGCTGAGTCGATCCAAAGCCCGGCCATCGAGATCCCCGATCATTCCACCTTGAGCAGGAAAGGCATGGCAGCTTTTCCCGGAATTTGGGGTCACGGAATTTGGGGTCAGGTCTTGAATTATAAGTTTTTTATATCATACGTAACCTTTTTTTGCTTTAAATCTCGATAATCTTTTTCATCGCTCTTAGCAAAAATAGAAGTAGAATAGAAGTAAAATAAAGGATAATTATATCAATTGTTTCAATGAGTTATAAACGGAGAGGGTGGGATTCGAA
>JAPLKF010000067.1 GCA_026388215.1 Pseudomonadota bacterium
CCTGCTCCGGTGATTAACGCCGTATGGCCGCTGAGTTCCATGACACCCTCCTTTTTAATACCTGCATAATCCGCAGGCGTCTTCAAATGCAGTTCATAGCTGATAGTTCATAGCTAATAGAATAGCTAAAAGCTAAAAGCAGAGAGCAGAGAGCCTTTATAGCTCTCCCGGAGATTATTTTCCTTGAACCCCCTTGGAGACTGTCTCAAGAAGCGGAGCAGAATGCGAATTTTTGACCGCCTTGCGGATAAGGATATCTGTGGGGGTTACCTTCTTTCCATAGTAGGACTTATTTAAACCTTCACGGACCTTCACAACTGCACCCTCAACGGATATGCCGCCGTACAGCCCCTTAGAGCGCGCATAGCTGATAATGTCAGCACTGAGATTTGCAGTTGAGGCATCCACTCCAACTCCGACCGGTCCCACAGCTACGCCAATGTCAGCACCGAGCTTGACACTACTCGAAAGAAGTGCCGTGACACCCCTTTCGGTCATTATCAGAAGTATCACTTCCGACGCTTCCCCGCCAATCTGAAGGCCAAAGCTCGCTTCACCGATTGTATAGAAGGCAGGCCCTGTCCATTGTCCGGTTTTCTTTTCCCGCACCAGCAACACCCCGCTTCCGCCCGATGCACCAATGATAAATGCCCCTTTCAGAATCTGGGGTGCGATAAACACGCCCCTGGCATCCTTGACTAATTTACGAAAACCCTCCATTTCTCGGGCGACCGTAAAGGTTTCGAAGGTGAGCTTTGCCTTGTCCACCAGCTGCCTGGCATCTAAGGCGTCGTCAGCTATTGCGGGTGTTGGAGTAAAACCACTTTTTCCAGGAGACAAAAAAATCATTGCCGCGATAAGAAGGACTATAGCGGTTATGAAAGTAAATCCTTTTATTTTCATGTAAACCCCCTTCTTCTGGAATTTTTTATTTAACCTTGACATCTGACATATTCTCTTTTCTGCTTTCCTCTTGTTGAATATAATCACTATAGAATCAATGGTATAAAAAACTAATTTTATTGTCAACGAATTTTAAAACCGCGGTATCTCAAGGTATTTTCTTTTTATTCAAAGCTGATTTAGTTATTTTATTTGGAAATCGAGCTATAGGGGTGTAAAATTATTCTGAAAGTATCTAAGGATATAATTCATTTCATGGAGGTGGAATAATGATTAAGAAAAAAGCAAAAACTTCAAAGGTTGTTGAGAAGTTTATATACGTCAAGACTGTTGATGGGTCTATGATTCGAGGGAAAATTAACATAGGGCCCAATAAAAGAATATCCGATATGTTTATGAAGGGCGAAGCCCCTTTTATCGTATTGTATGATGTGGTTCAACAACAGGATATGCCGAAAAAGGTGCTGGTTATTAATAAAAGGCACATTATCTGGGTGGAACCAGACGAGCCAATATAGAAGACAACCGTGGGCAGGATAGAGTACTTGAATTATCCATGTATTTTGTTGACAGTATTTATGGCACTTGACCTGTACTATCTTGAATCTGCTGGCTATGTTGAAACCACCGCTCCTTTACTCCAGACATTGCAGGACGAAGGTAGCGGTAAATTTTAAGGATTAGGTTGCTGCTCTTTTATGGCCTGCCTGTGAAACCTTGGTGGGATTAAAACAAAAGTGAGTATCACAATGAACCCAAATGTAATATGCATGATGGTAAAGACCCAGGAAGGGAAATCGTAAAAAATTACCATCCTTACAAGACGTGCAATGAATGAGATATCCCTGTCGACTGTTTGTCCAGAAAGCCGCCTTAAGTTATATTCCCATACTGTAAGGGGACATAGTACCCGTATGAAGGCCTCAACAGCAACCAGAACAACAGATATAAGGTGAACCACCCGGAAGGTAAGGTTTCGAATCCACCTCCACCTTAAGAATCCCCCGAAGATAATCACTATTTGTCCTCCGACAGCAAAAAGAACATAGAGGAAGTGAAAAATTACGATAAGGTCGGCCAGTAATGGATAATCACCTTGCATACCCCCATTCCTGTAATGAAAATTGTTAGACTATGGTCTGGGGTAAAGCCCTGCTGACTTTACAATCTCCGGAACCTTCTCTTCCCATTCAATTGCCATGATGTGCACGCCAGCCACACCTTTTATTGCCCTTACCCTTTCGATTGTCTCAACAGCTATCTTTATTCCCTCTTCTGCAACCTTTTCCTTCGGGACATTTTTCAAACGCTCGATCTGTTCTTCAGGTATATCCATGCCCGGGACTGAATTTTTCATATAACGTGCCATCCCGATTGACTTCATCGGGGTAATCCCGGCAAGTATATAGACCTTTTCATTAAGACCTAAATCACGGACCATCTCCATCCACTTTTCAAATTTTTCCACATTAAAGATACACTGTGTCTGGACGAACTCTGCCCCTGCCTTCACCTTTTTCGCAAGCCTCATTGCCCTTATCTCGAATGGGTCTGCAAAGGGGTTTGCTGCACAGCCGACAAATATATTAGGTTTACCCTTTATCTCTTCTCCACTTAAAAACTTCCCCTCATCTGTCATGCGCCTCACGCACTGGATAAGCTGCATAGAGTCAATATCAAACACATTCTTTGCCCCTGGATGGTCTCCGAACTTCTGATGGTCTCCTGATAGACATAAAATATTGTTGATGCCCAAGGCGGCAGCCCCTAAGATATCGCTCTGTATTGCAATCCTGTTTCTATCCCTGCACACCATCTGCATAACGGGGTTAAAACCCATTTCCTTCAGTATAAGACAAGCGGAGAAACTGCTCATCCTCACAACGCTTGTCTGGTTATCGGTGACATTCACGGCGTCTACATAGCCTTTTAGAAAAGAACCTTTTTTCCTGATTACTTCAGGATCCGCACCCCTTGGGGGACCGCATTCGGATGTAACGGCAAATGCCCCGCTTTTTAAAACCCTTTCTAAATTACTCCCTGTATTCATATCTTCAAATCCTCCCTGATTCTTTTTCTCGGGCCGCCATCCCTGCTTGTAGACCAGTCCTTCGCGGGCTGAATCTCAAGGTATTTCTCCAGCATATTCATCTCTTTGTACCTGTCAACAATCAGCTGCCAGCCGCAGGGGATATCCTTATCTACCTCACACTTACCATCCTGTGAACCTCCGCATGGTCCGTTGAATAGGCTCTTTGCACACCTCGTCACAGGACATATGCCGAGGGTTTTATCGAGGACACAGTTGCCACAGCCCTGACACCGCTCAGTCCATACCCCGTGTTCTTCCGTAACACCCTCGAAGCTCGTGTTTACTGCTGGTAAGATTATCTTGTTCCTGTAATTTTCCCCGACAAACTGGATACCACAACCGCATGCCATTGATATTACCACATCGTAGTCATTGATAATAGGTTTTAGAGTCTCCACATATTCCAGGTCACAGTTCCTCTCCAGTGTCAATTCCTTTATTTCAACCGGTCTTCCTTCTTTTTGCCTGAACAACCTTATTTCAGATGCAAGAACTGCAACCTCTTTTGCCCCTCCCACAGCACATACTGTGACACATTCATTGCAACCGAGGAGGAGTATCCTTGAATATGGCTTCACCATCTCGATGATCTCCTCAAAGGGTTTCCTGTTTGCTACTATCATTGGCTTAATCCTCCATACTGAAATTAAGGGTTCGAGGGTTCGAGGGTTCCAGGGTTCGAGAGATTTTCACTTGAATCCTTGGCCACTTGATCACTTGACCACTGCTTCTTAGCCGGATTTGGCCCGAGGGCCCTTATCTTTTCTGTCATTTCACGGGCTACCTCTGCAAAGTGCTGGCCTTCTGCTGCAGACATATTGTACATTGCAACCCGTTCCCCTCCTATTCCGCTCTCATCTAAGAGTTTCTTTACATATTCAACCCGTTTTTTTGCCCTTAAATTTCCTGTCAGAAAATGGCAATCCCCCTCAAGACACCCTACAAGATATACACCATCAGCACCATTCTCAAATGCCTTTAGAACGTGAATAATGTCGACCCTACCGGTACATGGTACTTTCATGATCTTGATATTTGTAGGGTAAGAGAGTCTCATCGAACCTGCCAGGTCCGCAGCTGTATACCCTCAGAATTCGCAGCAAAAAGCTATAATTTCAGGTTCAAAACCTTCCATATTCTATCCCTTTTCCTTGCAATAACCAATAACAAAATCCCAAGCTCCAAATAATACCCAATAACCAATAACCAAATTCCAAGTTTCAGATGAAAGACAATAACCAATAATCAAATTCCAAATTACAGACTTAGAATTTGTTTGGTTATTGTTGTTTGGTAATTGGTTATTGTTCTTTAATTGGTTATTCATATAATTTTATTCTCACTTTCCACACAATGCCTTTGTCTTCTCCACTATCTGGATATCCCTGTAATGCATTAAATCAATCGCCTTAGCAGGACATTCTGCAGCACAGGAACCACACCCCTTGCATTTACTGATATCGATCTCTGCTTCACCTTTTTCATTGATTATGGGTACAGAATAAGGACATACCCTGACACAGGTGAGGCATGCTGCACACTTATCCCCCTCCACTGAGGCAACGATACCACCAACAGCTATCTTATCCTTTGAAAGTATTGTGATTGCCCGTGCAACAGAGCCTTCCGCCTGGGTAATGGTTTCCTGAATATTCTTCGGCGAATGGCAGAGACCAGCCAGGAACATACCGTCAGATGCAAAATCGAGGGGTTTTAGTTTCATGTGTGCCTCAAGAAAGAAGCCTTCATTTGTCCTCGGTACCTTAAACAGTGTTGCAAGTTCTTTATTATCCCTCGGTATTACCGCACTGCTTAAGGCAATTAAATCCGTCTTGAATGAAATCTGCTCCATTATCGAGGGATCATAACAGCTCATGTAGAGTGAACCATTTTTCAGTGAGAGGGTAGGGGGGGTTGCTGCATCGAATCTTATGAACCTCACACCGAGTCTCCTCGCCTTCAGATAATACTTCTCCAGAAATCCGTAAGTCCTTATGTCCCTGTAAAGGATTACCACATCTCTATCAGGCCTTTTCTCTTTCAGGGTTATTGCATTTTTGATAGCAGTGGAACAGCAGACCCTTCCACAGTATGGACGCTCCTCGTTCCTCGAACCGACACACTGTATCATCACGCATCTTTCAAATGGGGGCAGTGTTCCATCTACAACCTTTCCCTCCAGTTCCATCTGGGTCATAACCCTTTCATCTTCACCGTACCTGTACATGCCATGGGGTTTATGCTCTTCTCCCCCTGTTGCAAGCACAATGATGCCATGTTTTATCTTTTTGTACTCTTTATCAGTTCCAATCAAAAGCCCTGTCTCAAAATTTCCTTTAAAGCCTGTATGGTCTTTTATTGTTGTATTTGTTTCTACATGTATGAGGGGATGGCTTATCACCTTTTCTGTAGTCTCCTTTAAAAAATCCTGGACTTCCATCCCGTCGAGCGTATGGAATATGTGTCTAAGGTTTCCTCCAAGGGCATCTTCCTTTTCCACAAGGAATACCTCGAAATTCTGATTCGCAAGTTTTAAGGCTGCCGTCATACCTGCAATGCCCCCTCCCACGATAAGGGCCCTTTTGTTCACGTCAATTGATACTTCCTTAAGTGGTTTTATATAG
>JAPLKF010000068.1 GCA_026388215.1 Pseudomonadota bacterium
ATCCCTGGAATTACTCCCGCAGCAAAAAGGGCAGGTATAGAGGTGCTTGTAATAACCCCATATATAATGAATGCGATGCTCGGGGGTATCACAATCGCAAGAGAACCTGTAGCCGCTATAAGGGCTGATGTGTAACCTTTATCATAAGTCATCGCAACCATGGCAGGATATAAAATAACACCGAGGGCAGCAGTATCTGCCGGACCTGACCCGGAAATCCCCGCAAATATCACCCCCACAATTATAGTTACAATGGCAAGACCCCCCGGGAATGGGACCCACCAAGAGGCTCACCAGGCGAATAAGCCTTTTGGATATTCCACACCGATCCAGGATAAGACCCGCGAGGATAAAGAATGGAAGTGCAAGAAGCTGGAACTTGGCAACATTCGCATAGAAATTGGGAGCAAGAACCTGTATCCCCAGATTGTATTTCCAGATAAGAAGAACAGAGGTAAAACCGAGGGAAGTTGCAACAGGAACCCCGAGAACAAGAAGAATAAGAAAAACCACAAAAAATATGATCACCGACTCCACTGTTATCCCCCTGCCTTAAGCCTTTTCCAGGCTGCTTCTATCACACGAAATATCACTAAGATTCCGCCAACCGGTATGGCAAGGGTGTAGAACCAATGTGGTATGCTAAGGGCCTCTGAGGTAATCTTGAGTACAAATTCGTCCCTGATCTGGAACAGGCTAAACCAGATGAGAATACAAACGGTTATGATTGTCAAGATTGAAGCGAGGGGGGACAGGATATTTCTCCCCAGATTCGGAAAACGAAGTTCGAGCAAGTTAAACCCTAAATGAATTCCCCTCCTGAAACCTGCAGCAGCACCGAGCATGGTTAGCCATACAAGACAGGCTACTTCTATTTCCTCTGTGGAGGCAAAAGAATACTGGATGAAATAGCGGGTGACTACATTTACAAAAGCGAAAACAGACATGATAACGAGAAGTACAACGCCCGCTATTTCTTCCAGATTTTCGTATACCTTTCTCAGCATTTTACTGATAAATGTTTTCGGTCTTACCTTTTCTTCGTACTCTGCTTAATCTCTTTCTCTGCTATCTTCACAAGTTCAATCCCTATTTCTTTGGCCCATTTGTCATAGACGGCCTTTGTCTTATCCTTGAAGGTTTTGGTTTGTGCTGGTGTAAGTACTGTTACTTCCATGCCCTGTTTTTTTAGGTTATCCAGAGAAGGCATATTACCTTCGAGGCCTTCCCTCGCACCCTTTTTCTGCCAGGCTGCAACCTCCAGTGCTGCCTTCGCAATTGCCTCTTTATCCTTAGGCGTGAAGGTGTCCCAGACCACCTTACTGACACCGAGGATGATAGGGTCTATCGCATATTTCCACACTGTCATATATTTATGAACCTGCCAGAGCTTATTTGGTATAACTACGGAAACAACAGGGTTTTCCTGACCATCAACTGTGCCCTGCTGGAATGCTGACAGGGCTTCGCCCCAGTTCATGGATACAGGGTTGGCACCCATTGCCTTAAATGTGTCGATGAAAATTGGTGAACCTACAACCCTCACCTTCAGGCCATCAAGGTCTTCTGGTTTTTTCACTGCCCTCTTGTTGTTTGTGAGTTCTCTGTAACCATTCTCTTCCCAGCCAAGCCCTACCACACCCTTTTCTTCAATAATTTTAAAAATCCGTTTGCCAACCTCTCCATTCTCCACCGCATCAAGTGCCTTGTAATCTGGAAAAAAGAAAGGGAGTGAAAAAAGGTTAAGCTCTTTCACAGTTGTGGACCAGTTTATGGTAGAGCCAACTGCAAAATCGATGACACCCTGCTTCATCAGGAGAAATTCATTCGTCTGTTTTCCTGCAAAGAGCTGACCGCTATAGTAAGGTTTTATATTGATTCTCCCGTCTGTAGCTTTCTTCACCGCTTCAGCAAACCTTGCAGCAGATTCCCCCCATGGCCCTGTAGGACCTACTACTATACTCATCTTGTACTCAGGCTTGTAATCCGCCGAAAACCCAATACTCACAAAACCAAGAAGAAGAACAAAAACTATAAACAACAAAAAACCTTTCTTTTCCATATGACCCTCCTGTGATGATAGATTTTTAGTGGAAATAAAACAAGATATCCGGCAATTATAAATAAAAAATCAAAAAACTGTCAATTGATTAAGGTACTGGGGAAGTGAACAGGATATCTGTCAGAATTGACAGATTGCTGAACGCTTATAGCTAACCGCTTAGATATCAAGGGCTACCAATTTGCTTTCTTTAATTCGTCAAGTATTTTCAATATCTCTTTCGACTCTCTCGAGTTTATTCCATATTTCGTTACGGCTTTTTCTAAATGGGTTTTGGCAATGTCATACTTTCCAATTTCTAAATAATACCTGCCAAGATATTCATATCCTTCTCCTTCTTGCCCCATCCTCCCCAACAGCATGCCCAGTCTGTAAAATATTTCAGGATATGTCTCACCATACTGCAACAATCCCTTTAAAACATTTGCTGCCATTGCCCTCTCCCCATCCCCTTCATATGCCCTTGCAAGAAAATAACGGGATATAGGATCGGTTTCATCCTTTAAGGTATCTATTGCATCCTTAAATCTGTGTGCATTTAACAACAACTCGCCTAAAAGTAGATTTTTATATGGTGAATTAATCTCCTTTGCAACATCCATTGATTCACCTATATTCCCTTTCAATGAGTATATCAGGGATACAGCGTAAGCATTGAGGGGATCATTTTTGTCTTTTAAATATCTATTTATCCATATCTCTTCCATGCCACCCCCGAGTTGTTTATGGAGGATCTTTGCCCTTACAAGCAGATATGGAAAAAATGTTGTATTTACTGTTACCCTGCTCTCTCCCCACATGCTCTCAATTTTTATAATTCTTTCTTCATGATAGGGGTGCGTTAACAGGTACTGTGGGACAATCTGATCGGTTCCTGTGGCCCTTATTTTTTTCAGAAATTCAGCAATACCAAGACCGCCATATCCTGCCCTATCCGCATTAGTTGAACCTACTCTATCTGCCTCTTCCTCATCCTCACGGGTGTATTTCAGAGACATAGCCTGGGCAGCACCCATGCCTGCCGCAAGCGTGGCAGCGCTTTCTCTTGCTCCAACCAACGCACTTAGAAGCATCGAGGCAAGCATTCCAACATTTATATATTTCTGTTTCTCCAAACTCTTCGCTACATGCCTTCTCCCAATATGGGCAAACTCATGGGCCAGTACACCTGCCAGCTCCTGCTCCTTATCGCACAGCCCTATAAGTCCGGTAGTGATGTAAACATAACCCCCTATCGTCGCAAAGGCGTCAACAGCCTGCGATTCAATAATAGTAAGAACAATTGGAAAGGGTAAACTGGCTACACCTTCAAGCCTGTCCTTCATTGTGCGTAGATATAAAGCTACATACGGGTCATTGTTAAGGGCAGCGGATTTTGTTATTTCAAGATATATCTCCTTCCCATATTTTCTTTCTTCCTCTAAACTCAACCCATATATCTTAAGGGGAAGGAACAATAAGAATAATACTATTACGATTAAACATTTAAACTTCATTAAGATCTGCTGATTTTTTCTTACTCTTCTTAGATTTTTTATATTTCTTTTTCACTACAGGTTTTTTATCTTTTTTTTCCTTCAATGAAGAAAGGGTAATTGAATTTGCCTTTGCCAGTTTTATTTCCTTCTCTGACGGGAGTTTTTCATAAAGTTCTCTCAATATTTCAACAGCATCTCCCCATAAATTTTTGCTGCCGAGAAGGGAAAGAATATAAACCTTTCCATCCTTTTCAAAGGCGCCTACATAACAATATTTTGATGCCCTTGTAAAGCCAGTCTTCCCGCCAATTGCTGGTTCAAAACAAAAGAGAAATCTGTTGTGGTTCTTATACTTCACGCTT
Source organism: Pseudomonadota bacterium (assembly GCA_026388215.1). Taxonomy (NCBI): domain Bacteria; kingdom Pseudomonadati; phylum Pseudomonadota; species Pseudomonadota bacterium. The sequence goes on from JAPLKF010000068.1 coordinate 3,903, forward strand.
TTTTTACTATTATGAAACAAAAAGTATTTCATCGTCACTATCTCTTTGAACCTATCATTTGATAAGGCATATTTAAACATCAATGCAAGGTCATAACAGGTAGTATATTGTCCGTCAACAAAAAGACCTGATGCATTTTTAAACTGTGTGTTTCTCGCACCAATCTCTTTTGCCTTTTCGTTCATCATTTGTGCAAAATTTTCCTCAGTTCCCCCAATATAAGAAGCAAGTGTATATGCAGCATCATTCGCTGATTCAATCATTGCCCCCTTTATCAAATCAATAGATGTGTATTTCTTTCCAGGGATAAGATAGAGCTTTGATCGTGGGAATTTAATCACCTTCCTGTTTGGCACTATCATCTCGTCCCCGTTAAGATTTTCAATAGCCACAATTGTTGTCATAACCTTTGTAGTGCTGGCAGGAGGTAATTTTAAGTGATAATCTTTCCCGGATATTATATCAAAAGAATCTGCTTCCACGAGTAAATATGAGGCTGCTGTGATATTCTCATCTGCTGCGACGTAAAGTGGAAAGATCAAGACAATAATTAAAATAAATCTTACCATTGAGCCTTTATATACCATTTAACCTCACTTCAAAACAACTATAAAATAACAATCCTTGACCATATACCTGCCTTTCATTCCAACATCTCTATCTCAAATCTACTTTCTCGCTTTCTTAAGAATGCGAGAATTATCCTCCAGGCTTGAGTAACGTTTCTTTACCATCTCGTATATGAATTTATTGTATTCCAGACCAGCATCTCTTTTTAAAACATAATACACATAGCCTCCCCACCTTCTGCTACCAACAAGATTGGTATGCTCGAGTATCTTCATGCTCCTTGCGACTGTTTTATAAGGGAGTTTAAGTGTATCCGCAAGAACTCCAATCTCTTTTTCCTTGCCATCCAGCAGTAAATTTATCATGCGAACTCTATTCTCGTTAGCTAATGCTTTAAATATCTTAATAAGAAAATCCATATTTATTATAATATTATTCTCACTTTCTTAAGAAAGCAAGAATTATAAGGAAAAAAATATATATGTTTAAGAAAACTGAGGAGAAAAGAAAAAATTATAATTTTGGGATATACATAGAAATTATTTAAATTCATAAGAAACGAGAGTATCCACCCCTGTCATGCTTATCGACCATGTATCCGCCAATGTTTTAACTTTCGGATTTGCTTCCATATACACAATCTGTTTTAACTCAACCTTAATATCATATGCATACCAGTATTTTTCATACTCATGGGTATTGATATTCACATAGAGCACAGGCCTGCCCGGTGTTTTGAGCCAATTCTCCTGCGTAAGAATTGTAATACCTGATTTCTGTAGCTTCTGCTCAACGTCTCTCTTTAACTGCTCCTGGGTGAGTTCATATTTTTTGGCATACTTCTGGATATTGGGCTGCAGATCTTCGACCATCACACAGACACCCGGTAGCCCAGTCAAGGTCCGCCGGGTCAATTCAGAATCAATTGCCCACACAAATGAACTCATTAATGGAAACAAAACCAGCTCAATCAGCAAAATGCCCATGTACTTCCTTATCTTCATATGTTTATCATTCAGCCTTTCATCTTTTATTTTTTAGTTTCGTGACCCTTCCTACTCTTCACGTCTTTTATCTTTATGTAATGTAATTGGTGATTTGTGATGCGTTCAAACAATGAACAGAATTAAATGGTACTTTTTATAATATGATAATGTCAAGAATAACATGCACTTACGTAAGTCGGGGGCAGGGCGCATAGCGCAAATGGCTGAGGGCGGAGAGCGATAAGCGGGAGGCAGGAAGTGGAGAGGTGGGGGCGGAGAGCAGAGGGTTAAGAGCGGAGAGGTGCGTAAAAATAGTTGACACAGATTACGCTTCCTGTTAGCATTTTTTTAAAAAACAAAGAGAAGGAGGGACAATGAGAACAGAGGGTAGGGTAGCAAGGGTAACAGAGGTTGTCGCCGGTTCCCCAAAAAGCTTTGAGGATGCGGTGTTGGTCGGGTTCAAAAGGGCATCAAAGACCTTGAGGGGTATCACGGGCCTGAAGGTTAAAGACCCCCGCTGTAAGGTAGAGGATGGAAAGATCATTGAGTTCAGGGTTACGCTGGAAGTGTTGTTTATACTGGAGAGCTGAGAACGCGGAGCGCTATGCGGGGAGCAAGGGGCGTGGTGCTTGGAGTAGAAGCGTGGGGCTGGGGGCAAATTAGCTCATAGCTGATAGTCAATGGCAAAGAGCAAAAATGGGGGGAGTGTAGTGAAATTCAGGTTCCAGAACCTTGAAATTTGGAAAGAATCAATTGATATTGGGAACATACTATTTGATATTGCTGATACACTCGAACAAAAGAAATTATACAGATTCGCTGAACAATTACGCGGTTCTGGAATATCCATGTCCAATAATATTGCGGAAGGTTCTGGAAGCAATTCCAAGACCGAATTTAGGAATTTCTTAAATATTGCCAGGAGAAGTACATTCGAGGTTGTCAATATCCTCGTCATTCTTAATATGCGTAATCTCATTGATCAAGAAACTATCGATTTTTTATTCAATCGTTTGGAGACATTATCACGCAAAACAACTCAGTTCCAACGTTCACTACAATAGTATATTGACTCTATGCCCCTTGCTCCATGCTCTTAGCAATGGGGCGCAGTCCTGCTTTGTCTGGGCAACCGGACAGGTACCAGAGAAGTAATGTGAAATAATAGATGTAGCTGCGGCTGGTTTTTTTGTGGAACAACAAAAAAGGCAGGCAGGTAACTACAACAAGAAAGATAAAGGTCTTGAAGATGCGCACGCCCTTAAAGAGCATAGAGTATGGAGCAACGTGATGTTTCTGGATGAACTTATGGAGGGAAATATTATACTCGATACGACCTTTGACCCATTTCTTTCCCACTGTCTTTCCCTGCAGGTGTATCACCTTCGCTTCCGGAAGGAATGCCACCCTATGTCCTATACCCTTTATCCTAACACATAAGTCTGTCTCTTCAAGGAAAAAGAAAAACCGCTCGTCAAAACCAGTTAGGGTTTCCAAAACCTCCCTTCGAACCATTATGGCTGCGCCGATGAGGGAGGGGACATCGAGCGGAGAGCGGGGAGTGGAGAGCAGAGAGCGGGGGACGATTTCAAAAAGCAGGGAGGGGATATATGCAAAGGAGCGCTGGAGTTCCATATCAGGATAGACAAGCTGTGGACCGCATATCCCTACATCTTTATTCTCGTCCATGAACTTAAGCATCTTTTCTATCTCACACGGGATGACGAGTGTATCAGAGTTTAAGAAAAGTATGTATGCCCCGGTCGAACGGGAAATGCCTTGATTCGCTGATGCTGCAAATCCCATGTTTCTCTCATTCTCTATTAACATTACCCATGGGAACTCTTCTTTTACCATGATGTCTGTTTCATCTGTGGATGCATTGTTAACAACTATGACTTCCTTAATAAAAGGCTTAAGGGGCACATCCTTTTCTATGGAGATCAGGAGGCCTTTTAAGAGTTCTTTTGTGTCCCGGGTGATGATAACGATAGAAACGGCAAGGGGCATGGAGCGGAGAGCGGAGAGCGGAGAGTCGGGAAGGGATTCATCAAATATTGATCCTTGATCCTTGTTGTTTGCTTTATTGTCGCTCATTGCTTATCGCCCCTGAGGGTTCGAGGATTCAAGGATTCGAGTGTGAAAACCACTTGAACCCATGACCCCTTGAACCCTTGAACCCTATAATTTGCTTTTAATTTTAATAAAATGGCTACCCTTCGATTTAAGCAGACCTTTCCCTTTCTCGTTCCTCGGACATGCGTAAAGACAGATCCCACACTTCACACATAGTCCGTCATCAATCTTAACCTTCTTTTTCTCCTCATCAAACAAAAGGGCAGGACACCCAAAACGGGTGACGCAGGTCTTACACCCTGTACAATCTTGTTCAAGATCGATGGAATCAAGGAACTGCTGGCCCTTCCCTTTCCCGTAAAGGAGACATATTCTCCTCGCAATGATCACTGCAGGGGATTTGTGCGTGGAGCGTGGAGCGTGGAGCGGGGAGCGGGGTGATTGGTTATTTGATGTAAGATATGCATATGCTTCTTTTATTGTTTTAATCATAAGGGGCACATCGTAGGGGTCAAGCACTCTCAAAAACTCAATCCCCAAACCCCTCACGATATCTTCTATTTTTAACGAATTGGTGGGCGTACCATCCGCAGTGATACCTGACTGTGGCGTGGGCTGCATCCCCGTCATGGCTGTTGTGCTGTTATCCATGATAATTAGAATGAACCTTTTTTGTTTTTCAACTGCATCATATAGTGGCGGCAAGCATGCATGAAAAAATGTTGAATCGCCAACGGAAGCAATAATCGGTATAAAGTTTTCATCCTGAGAGAAGGCGTCATAGAAACCGGCAGCTAAAGTAACTCCGCCACCCATATCGATACACGTATCTACAGCACCCTGAGCTATACCTAATGTGTAACAGCCTATATCACCAGGGAAAATTGCCTCCGGATAGGCATAACTCATTGCATGAAACGATGCCCTGTGAGGACATCCAGCACAGAGTTTTGGTGGGCGTGGCGGGAATGTAACACCTTGCAACGCCTCTTCTATGTGAGAATCAGGTACAAACACCTTTCCCCCGATCTCCATCTCTTCTATAATTCGTTCAACGACACTTCTTACTACATCATAGGTGAGTTCGCCTGCATCTGGCACATACCCATTTCTTCTCCCGAGAATCTTATCACCGCTGTCTAACAGCGCTTCCAGTACCCAGTCTGTTTCTTCTAAAACCAGTACCTTATCCATCCTGTCTGTAAAATCAATTAATGAGGGGTCGAGGGGTCGAAGGGTCGAAGGGGGAGTGGTTGGCATGATTCGTAACACTTTATAAATAGGGATATCTTTTGCAAGCCCGAAATCTGAAATTACATCCATCGCTATAGAGTAACTCATACCAGAAGCGATGATACCCAACTTCGTGATTGGTGCTTGGTGCTTCGTGATTGGTGCTTGGTGATTGGTGCCTTCATTCAGGGTTACCTTTCGAGTGCCCGGCGGAAAGAGCTTAATGGCTTCCCTCGCATGGCTCACCCTGTGGGTGGATCTCAGGATTACAGGGGTTTTATGTTCAAAGGAATAATTAAGTGCATAATATGCAACATCACCAGCCTCTTTTGAGGAGGTAGGATCAAACACAGGGATATTGAACAGTGTGCAGAGGAGTCTTGTATCCTGTTCTGTCTGGGATGATTGAGGTCCAGGGTCATCGCAGGAAACGATGACAAGAGCACCTTCAATACGTTTATCCCTTCCTCGCATGAGAGAAGGAAAGGCAACGTTTAAGCCCACCTGCTTCATCATACATGCGGCCTTCTTGCCTGAGAGTGCCGCACCGAACGCTACTTCAAGGGCACACCGCTCATTTGTTGACCATTCCGCATGTATTTTCCCCTTTTCTCTTTTATTAAACTCCACTATACCAGGCAATATTTCCGAGCTCGGTGTTCCGGGATACGCCGCTGCCAGCTCTAAACCTGCTTCTACCAGGCCTCTTGCTATCGCAAAGTTGCCTATCATTACTTCTGCCGGTGCCTTCAAATGAGTACCTCCATAACGTCAATACCATCGGCTTTAGCCGATGGCTTGAGGGTTTTTGGCACTTTCGTACCCTGCCTGAAATACGTCAACATTCTTCTCGAGAAACTTCCCTTTCGTTCTCTCTTTTAACGTGTCCAATATGCCTTCAAACGTATAAGGACCTATGCGGAAATAGGAGAAAAAGCCCAATATAGCCATGTTCGACGCCTGAATCATGCCCTTCTCTTTGGCAATATCATCTGCATTGATTAAGAAACAATTGTTATTCCGCTCTGCCAATAGATTATTGATCTTGTCAGGCAATGCATCTTTAGGGGTATTCACAATGGCCATGCCTCCCCTTTTCAGAAAAACGAGGTTTCTATAAAATTCACTTTCTTCAAAAGCAAGCAGTACATCGGCATTTTCTCTTCCTATCAGCGGGCTTTTGAAGTCACCAACCTTCACAAGTGAAACTACGGAACCGCCCCTCTGACTCATGCCGTATTCGTCTGAAGCTATTGCACTATATCCTGCCGCTATTGCAGTTTCGATAACGATTGTAGACGCAAGGAGCACACCCCTGCCACCAATGCCAGCACAGACGATCTCAAGCTTCATAGAACACCTTAATAGAAATAACCAATGACCAAATTACAAATTCCAAACAATAACCAATGAATTTTAGAATTTATTTGGATGTTGGTGCTTGGTGTTTGGTTATTTACCTTTCTCATACAATTCCCTTACAGAAAAGTACGGTTAAGTCTTTTCTATCTTTAAACTTCTCAACCTCAGATACAGCATTGATATGAAAAAAATTGGAAAACCCGCATCCCTTCATTATTTTTTTTATCTCTTCTTCCTTGGTGTTTGTCATAATAAGAAGCACATAAGATGAGTTGTTATAAAGGGTATTCACAAAAGCAGGCATGCCTGAATGAAAAAAGTGGTCTTCATAGGTAATGGCAAGAACCTTTTTATCAGGCTCTAACCTTTTTATTCCATGTGCCATATTGATGGAAGAGGCAGGTCCAAGAATATCCCTGAGTACAGTAAAGCCATACATCTTTTCTCCAGGCTTCGGCCTTTTGTGAGCCTTTTCCATTTGCTCCATGATGACCTTTCGTCTATCCTGTATCTGGAGTTCGATTGGATGATGCGGCCCATCAACCACATATACCTTATCCATCTCTTCTATAAAGGCATTTACGAGTTTATTTGGTAATGGAAAAACCGTAGAGATATAAAGCATGCTCGTATCTTCATCGTAAAACTCCAGGCCTGAATGTCTGTCAGTGATAACCCCTGTTTTGCCTTTCTTTACCTTAACATTCCCAGCATATCCTTCAAATTCTTCCCTTATCTTCTCTATCTTGCTATTTAACTCTTTATGCAACTGAAACCTGAACTTTGGAGTGGCTGCCCACCGGCTAGGGTTCTTCGTAAACTGTGAGTGGTGCGTGGTGAGTGGTAAGTGCTGAGTGGTGATTGGTGCGTGGCTTTCGTCGATAGGCGTTGCCTGTATAATAACCGGTATGCCATACTTCTCAGATATCTCATAACCAAAACTCACTGACCGTGTGAGTTCTTCGGCATTCTCGGCAACCATAACGGGTAATTTCGAAAAAGGACCAAGAGGGGTAACCTCTTCTTCTGTCTCCCTGATACAGACAATGAGAAAACCACCTACCACCCCCATATAGGCAGAGCTCATCACAGGGTCCAGTGCTTCATATATGCCCTCAGTTGATAACATACACGCCGTTCTCTTGGTTGCGATGCTACCTGTTAATGCAAGTTCATAGGCTATCTTTTCGTTCGTTGAAACCTCGGAATGGAAAGAGGGGTATTTTTTTTCAAGTTTTTTAAGGGTACTGCCGATTATCCTGTTCGTTGTGTATATTAACCTTACACCATTATTTAGAAGTAACCTACACATACGCTCGTACATGGCCTACGACCTCTCGACGATGCACGATACACGATGCACGATACACGATTTTATTGATTTATGTTTTAAATTTGGAATTTGGAATTTAGAATTTAGAATTTGCATCATACCATGCTCCTCAGTATCTCAATACCTTTCAGAAGGTTCTCCTCGCTCGCTGCAAAGGAGATACGGACATGCGATTTTCTACTCGAAAAAACGCTGCCAGGTATTATAAAAAGGTTTTTACTCAATGCCTTTTCAACAAACGCATCCCCATCACCGCCGGGCACCTCGGGAAAGATAAAGAACGCACCCTTGGGCTTCACGACCCTGTATTTGTCCTTAAGACCCTCATAGATAAGGTCTCTCTTTTTTTTGTAGCCTTCAATGAGCGAAGCAGTACTATAGTCAAGGGCAAAAAGCGCTGCCTTCTGACCAATGGAGTTGATACTGCTGAATACGTACTGCTGCATGGCCACCATGCTCTGGATGATCTCTTTTGGACCAGCAACAAAACCTATTCTCCAGCCTGTCATGGCCCAGGTCTTGGAAAAACCACCGATGGTGAGCGTCTTGTCATAGAGCTGGCCCAGGTATACCCTGTCCGGGTCATCATCATACATGAACCGGTCATAGATATCATCAGAGAATATGAGGAGGTCCTTTTCTTGCGCCACCTTCACGACCATTTCGAGTTCCTTTCGTGAATAGGCTGTGCCTGTGGGATTGTTGGGGCTATTCACCAGTATTGCCCGTGTCTTATCCGTGATAGCCTCCCGCAATCTCTCTTCCCGTAAGGTGAAATCAGGATAGGTATCCACAAATACCGGTTTACCACCCAGAAGCAGTACCTGGTATTCATAGAGCACAAAGTATGGATCAGGGATAATCACCTCATCCATGGGATTCATGGTCACCACAAAGGAAAGGAGTATACCGCCTGTTGCACCTGCCGTAATAATCACATCGTCACACCGGATACCCTTTGCCTGGAGGTTATGGAGGACTTTCTCCCGTAATGGCATGATACCGCCTGAGGGTGTGTACTTATTGAATCCTGCGCGAATCCATTTAATCCCCTCCTCTTTGATGGGGTCGGGAATGTCAAAGTCAGGTTCTCCTATACTCAGGTTGATGGGGTTCTTTACCTTCTGTGCAAGGTCAAAGATCTTTCTCACACCCGAAGGTTTTATATTCTTTACCCTCTCTGAGAGTAACATGCATTCCTCCTTAACTCATAATAATCAATCACCACATTCCAAGATCCACATAATGTATTCATTGCAATGTAATAAATGTTAATGGTCCTTGGTTATTGATTCAATAATCCTATCAATCTTAGATTTCGGAAGACTGCCAAAAACCTTTTTTAAATCTTCGTCGCTGAAGCGTTCTTGCAGCAATGCAACAATATCGATTCTTTCCTTCCAGCACCCAATGGCATTCCTGCATGGCATGCCCTCGTTCATCGTGATACAGTAGGAGAGTTCTGTCAACATTCCAAGTTGGGTGCAGTATATCTCCATAATATCCCTGATTAAAAATGTTTCGGGTTTCAGATTTGACTCTGAAACCCGAAACTTAAGTCCGTTATGCGATCTTTTTCAGTTTTTCTGTAAGTTTCTTGATCTCTTCATCGGGGAATGCATAGTCCGTCAATTTCCCTGATATATATGCGTCATATGCTGCAAGGTCGATAATACCATGACCACTCCAGTTGAGGAGTATTACCTTCTCTTTCCCCTCCTCCTTCGCCTTCTTTGCCTCTTCTATCACACAGGCAATGGCATGGTTCGTCTCTGGAGCAGGGATGAACCCTTCGGTTCTCGCGAAGGTCAAACCTGCCGCAAAGGTCTCAAGCTGGTTATACGCCCTTGCCTCTATGAGCCCGTCCGTGATGAGCCTGCTCACAAGGGGTGCCATCCCGTGGTACCTTAAGCCACCGGCATGAATGCCAGGGGGAATAAACCCGGAACCGAGGGAATACATGGGCAGAAGCGGTGTTGTCTGGGCCGTATCACCGAAATCGTAGACGTAAGCACCTTTCGTCATCGTCGGACACGAAGTAGGCTCAACGGCAATTAACCTCAAATTCTTTCCGTGTATCTTGTCTCTCGCGTAGGGGAAGGCAAGACCTGCAAAGTTGCTGCCCCCACCGCAACAGCCTATCACGATATCAGGATAATCACCGGCAATCGCCATCTGTTTCTGTGCTTCAAGACCTATAATGGTCTGGTGCATCAACACATGGTTTAGCACGCTCCCTAAGGAATACCTTGTATCCTTTGAGGTGACCGCATCTTCTATCGCTTCACTTATTGCTATACCCAAGCTTCCCGGATGTTCTGGATTCCCTTCGAGGAATTTTCTCCCTGCGTTCGTATCGGGGCTCGGGCTTGGTACACAGTGCGACCCCCAGGTCTCCATCATGATCCTTCTGTAGGGTTTCTGGTTATAGCTTACCCTTACCATGTATACCTTTGATTCAAGACCAAACTGGTTACATGCGAAGGCGAGTGCACTTCCCCATTGCCCTGCCCCTGTTTCTGTCGAGATTCTCTTGATGCCGAACACCTTGTTGTAGTAAACCTGGGGAATAGCGGTGTTGGGTTTATGACTCCCCGGAGGGCTCACACCTTCATTCTTAAAATAGATCTTTGCGGGTGTACCGAGAAACTTCTCCAGGGCATATGCCCTGTACAGAGGCGACGGCCTCCACATGAGAAGCTTTTCCAGGACTTCTTCTGGTATCTTGATCCATCTCTCGGTACTTACCTCTTGTTCAATTAAATTCATGGGAAATATCGGTGCGAGCATGTCCGGTGTAATGGGTTCTCCGGTTCCAGGATGAAGTGGTGGTGGAAGTGGATGCGGCATATCCGCCTGGATGTTATACCATTCTTTTGGTATGTCCTTCTCATTCAAAAAAATTTTTTTCTGCATGTGCCCCCCTTTTTTAGAAAAATAAAAGACCATGAGCCTTAAAACCCATGGTCTTTAAACAAAAAGACCATGGGCGGCAGCTATGCCACCCGTGGTTCGTTATTCACAAATTTGTGATGTAATAAACAAATATCCATTATTTTATAAAATGTTATTTTCTTCTAACTTTTATCCCTATTAGCATGTCTATAGCACGAACGTTTTTTTACTGTCAAGCTATATTTTCATTAATTTTTTCAGAATAAAAAATGCCGCAAAAAAGTAAAAATTGTTGAATCTACTGTAGTTCCTCTATTTTAGCCCCTTCATCTTGTATACTGTATCCATTTTTACTCCGGGAACCTATAGTGATACTTTTGTATACATTTTCCTTGACCTTTTTCTTCGTAATCTGTTTTAATGGTATCCTGGAACAGGATTCCCCTAATACTTAAAGGAGGTACAACATGCAAAAGAGATACTTGCTTGCACCAGGGCCAACCCAGATCCCCCCTGAAGTACTTCTCAAGATGGCTGAGCCCATCATCCACCACAGGAACCCCGTCTTTGAAGCGGTCGTGGAGGAGGTAAGGGCAAATCTCAAATACCTCTTTGGCACAAAGAACGAGGTACTCATCTTCGCCTCTTCAGGCACAGGGGCAATGGAAGGGGCAGTAACCAATGTACTCTCACCAGGCGATAAGGCAGTGGTGGTGAGGGCAGGCAAATTCGGTGAAAGATGGGCCAATATAGCCAGGGCCTACGGGGTTGAAGCGATTACGATCGACATCCCGTGGGGCGAGAACTTAGACCCGGTCATTATAGAGAAGACCTTAAAGGAGCATCCCGATGCAAAGGCAGTCTATACACAGGCAACAGAGACCTCAACAGGTGCCAGATTCCCCATCAAAGAGATTGCAGGGATCGTAAAGAACTATCCGGATACCCTGATGGTGGTGGACGGTATCACCGGTGTCGGTGTCTTTGAACTGCCACAGGATGCATGGGGTATCGATATCCTTGTGGGTGGCTCACAGAAGGCATTAATGCTTCCCCCGGGGCTCGCCTTCGCAGGGGTGAGTGACAAGGCATGGGTGTTCACAAAGACCTCAAAGATCCCGAAGTTCTACTTCAACTGGGCAAAGGAGCTTGCAAACCTCGAGAAGAACCAGACAAACTTTACCCCTGCCATCTCCTTAATCATAGGCTTAAGAGAATCCTTACGCATGATCAAGGAGGAGGGGCTTGAGAATATCTATCAACGGATCGATGTCCTCGCACAGGCAACCCGTGAAGGGGCAATGGCATTAGGGCTTAAAATCTTCGCAAAATCCCCGAGCCCTGCGGTCACTGCAATCGTTGCCCCGGAAGGGATCGATGGCCAGGCCATCTATAAGACCCTCTGGAAAAAATACGGGGTAACAGGTGCAGGGGGACAGGACCAATTAAAGGGCAAGGTCTTTAGAATTGCCACCCTTGGTTATGCGGATACATACGATGTGATTACCGCCATCTCAGCCCTCGAATTTACATTAAGAGATTTAGGTTACAAGTTCCCCATGGGGGCAGGTGTGGGGAAGGCACTCGATGTCTTAAAGGAACTCTAAAAAGGAGGGAACCATGAAAGTCCTCATCGCAGACCCATTATCGGAGAAGGCCCTCGACATCCTCACATCCAACAACCTCTCTGTCGAGGTGAAGGTAGGGCTTAAAGGCGAGGAACTGAAGGAGATCATAGGTGAGTTTGATGCCCTGATCGTGAGGAGCACGACAAAGGCAACGAAAGAGATTATCGAGAAGGGAACAAAACTCAAGGTCATAGGAAGGGCAGGGATCGGGGTAGACAACGTGGATGTCCCCGCAGCCACAGAGAAAGGTATCATCGTGATGAACACCCCCCAGGGGAATGCCCTTGCCGCAGCAGAACACTCCCTCGCCCTCATGTTTGCCGCAGCGAGAAAGGTAGCCCTCGCAGACAGGACCATGAAACAGGGAAAATGGGAGAAGAAGGCCCTCATGGGGATCGAGCTCGATGGGAAGACCCTCGGTATCATCGGGATTGGGAACATCGGCTCCATCGTGGCAGAGAAGGCCCTCGCCCTTGGCATGAAGGTCATTGCCTATGACCCCTTCGTGCCAGAAGAATTTGCAGAGAAGAGGGGGATCAGGCTCGTGGACTTCGACACCCTCCTCAAGGAGAGCGACTTCATCGCCATCCACGTACCCCTGGTCAAGGAGACGAGGAATATGATCAATAAAGAGACGCTCGCAAAGATGAAGAAGGGGGTGATCCTCATCAACGTGGCAAGGGGTCCGATTGTAAACGAGAAGGACCTCTTTAGTGCCCTTGAAGAGGGTCAGGTCGCATGTGCAGCCCTCGATGTCTTTGAAGAGGAACCACCGCAAAAGGACAATCCATTAGTCCTCTCTGACAAGACGGTCTGTACCCCGCATCTCGGTGCATCCACAAAGGAGGCACAGGATAAGGTTGCCATCGATATCGCCCATCAGGTCGTGGATTTCTTCCTCCACGGGGTGATCAAGAACAGTGTGAACGCACCCCCTTTATCCATGGATGTGGCAAGGCAGATTGCCCCCTACCTCAAGCTCTCTCAGAACTTAGGTACCATGGTCTCCACAATCACCGGGTTCCCCATCGAGGAGATCGAGATTGAGTATATGGGGACCATCTCAGAGGTAGAGACGAAGATCCTCACCCAGGGGATTATAAAGAGTATCCTCTCACTCCAGCTTGAAGGGGTGAACTACGTGAACGCACCCTTAATTGCAAAGAGTAGGGGGATAAAGGTCAGGGAGACAAAGATGGGAGAGCACGAGGATTTTACCTCCCTGCTCGCCATCACGGTGAAGGGAGGGGGGAAGGAGAACTCCATCTATGGGACCCTCTTCGGGAAGAAGGAGCCAAGACTCGTAAAGGTGAATAACATCTACCTCGAGGCAGACCTGAAGGGACATATCCTCTTTGTGTACAACTACGATAAGCCAGGGGTGATCGCATCTATCGCCAATGTCTTCTTCATCCGGGGCATCAATATAGGGGATATGCACTTTGGAAGGGAGAGTGCGGGAGGACTGGCAATCTCACTACTTGACCTTGACAAGGAGATAGAGGATAACGTCATCAGGGAGATCCAATCACTACCCAATGTGATTTTTGTGAAGAGGGTGGATTTAGAGTAACGACTAAAGCAAAGAACCCCTCATTATAGATTTAATGCTGAATTCTGGCTGCTGACTACTGTATTTTTCATTTGGTTCATACGATGACTAAAGCAATCATATTCGATTTCGATGGTACATTAACTGAATTAACCTTAGACTTTCAACATTTAAAGGTCGAAATTGTGAAGATTGCACGAAGGTACGTAACCGAAGAAACCATTAAGAGGTTTGATGGTTTCTATGTTATAGAGATGGTCTATGAGATTGAAAAAATACTTGGCGGGAAAAACACTGAATTTAAGTTTGAGGCCTTTGAAAGGCTTAAAGAGCTTGAACTCGAAGCCTCAAAGGGTAAAGATGTGTACCCCTATACAAGAGACGCGCTAAGAAGCCTGAAGGATAAGGGCATGAAGACCGGCATTATAACGAGAAGCTGTATCGATGTGCTGAAGAATGTGTTCCCTGATATAGAAGAATATGTTGACGGCATTGTAACGCGTGATAACACAAAACTTGTCAAACCTCATCCATCTCATGTGGTTGAGATTTTACGTATTCTTGCCATCCCTCCGGAAAATGCAATACTGGTGGGAGACCATCCCACAGATATCATGGCTGGCAAAACACTGAAAATGGATACCGTTGGTGTCCTTGCAGGCAGAACCACACGGGAGGCCTTTGAAAAAGCAGGGGCTACTTACATACTCAACGACATAAGGGATATCCTGGGCTTAAAGGCCGTGATTGGCAATATTTCTCGTGTAACTGGAATAAAGTCACACTCAAAGGCATAAATTATCTTCTAAATTTAGAAAAAATATTGTATACAATTTGGAAGAAGAGGTATGGCAAAAAATGGATAATAATATGATAAATGTCGGGGATTGGACAAGAAGGTGGGCTAAAATACAGCCAGAAAAGATAGCAATCATATCAGAAGACGTGCCATACAGCTACAGAGATCTGAATAGACGTGTAAACAAACTCTCCCACTTTCTACTGGATGCAGGTTTAAAAAAGGGCGACAGGGTTGCTGTCCTGCTCCATAACTGTAAACAGTATATAGAAATATTTTTTGCATTGTCTAAAATAGGTGGCGTCCTTGTGCCTCTTAATTGGCGGCTCACTGCGCCTGAACTTGAGTTCATCATAAAGGACAGCGGCTCAAATGTCGTCATTTTTGAGAATGAATTTATTGATAACGCAGATTTGCTTAGAAAAAAGATGCATATAGATATAAATATATCCTGTGCCATCGGGGAAGGGGTGAAAAATCCAAACAACCTTCCCTGGACAATGGATTATGAAACGTCTATCATGCCTTATCCAGTGGATGAGCCTGAGACCCCGTGGTCTTCAGGGGATGGTGACCCCCATATCCTTATGTACACCTCTGGAACAACAGGCCTGCCCAAAGGTGCCGTGCTTTCCCATTTAAAAACCTTTTTCAATGTCTTGAACGCAGACATTTACTTTGATTTGACAAAAAAGGATATCGCAATAATTGGAAGACCCCTGTTTCATTCCGGCGGTCTCATAGTCGAAATGGCACCTGTCCTCTATAAAGGCGCGACTGTTATTGTGAAGAAACGGTTTCGCCCCCATGAGATACTGGAAACTATCCAAAAACACAGGGTAACAATCCTGGAATTACCCGCCACGGTCTATAATTTCATCCTAAAAGAGTGCGAAATTGACAGATACGACCTTACCTCCCTGAAATGTTGTTTTACTGGAGGAGAGCGGGTTCCTATCTCTCTTCTCAAGGCCCTTGCGGAAAAAGGACTGATCGTCTCACAAATATATGGACTTACAGAGGCCTCCACGCTTTTCTGGTTACCAACCGGGAAGGCTAAAGATAAGGTAGGTTCTGTGGGGGTACCGGTGTTTCACAGTGAGGTTAAGGTTGTTGATGAACATGGAAAATCTGTTAAGTCAGGAGAGATTGGAGAAATTATTGTCAAGGGACCAATTGTAATGAGCGGATATTGGAACAGTCAAGACCTGACTGAAGAGGTAATGAAAGATGGTTGGCTGCACACAGGTGACCTTGCGCGCATGGATGAAGAAGGCTTTGTGTACATCGTGGACAGAAAAAAGGATATGTTCATAAGCGGTGGCGAAAATGTCTACCCTGCAGAAATAGAAAAGGTTCTCTTCCACCATCCCAAGGTCCTTGATGTGGGGGTAGTGGGTGTACCGGACGAAAGATGGGGAGAGGTGGGAAAGGCATATATTGTGGCAAAAGAAGGGCAAAATATTAAGACTGAAGAGATTTTTGAATTCCTGAAACACAGACTTGCAAAATACAAGATACCAAAATATATAGAGTTTATAGAAAAACTTCCAAAAACAGCTTCTGGAAAGATTAAAAAACGCCTTCTGAAACAAACATCCGAATAAAAGAGGAATGTTACTTCCTCATGTATGAATACGGTAGTGACCTAAACTTCGCAAAACTGATTGACAATTAAATTGTATGTTGTTATAAAAATACCAGTGGGGCTGTAGCTCAGATGGGAGAGCGCATGACTGGCAGTCATGAGGTCGACGGTTCGATCCCGTTCAGCTCCACCAAGCATTTATCAAATAACTCCATTCCAGGCCATTGGCCCCCAGC
>JAPLKF010000069.1 GCA_026388215.1 Pseudomonadota bacterium
GTGATTAAAAATGTCGTTCAACTTGCAAGGTTTTCTCATATCATTGGACTTCCAGTCATAATCACTCAACAGGAAAAGCTTGGTTTCACCATTGCTGAGGTCAAAAAAGAACTCCCAGACGTACGCCCGATTAATAAGGTCCATTTTAACTGTTTCTTTTGCAAGGACTTTAAAGACCAGATAGGTTCAATCGGCAAAAAGACCTTGATACTCGCAGGGGTTGAAGCCCATATCTGTGTGGCACAAACAGCGTTATATGCATTGCCCTATTTTAACGTCCATGTGGTGGGTGATGCGACCTCTTCACGGACAGTTGAAAACCGGGACGCTGCCCTTGAAAGGATGCGGCAGTTTGGTGTTACCATTACCTCTTCTGAAATGTTAATATACGAGCTATTGCAGAAGGCAGGGACAGAGGAATTTAAAGCCGTCCTCCAATTAGTAAAATAGCAGCCAGAGTATGGAGAAAATCCCTTCTTTGGCAAAAATGTTTCTGTCGTTTTTGAGACTGGGCGTGGGAGCTTTTGGCGGGCCTGCGATGGTTGTGTACATAAAGGAACTATTTATAAAACATAATAAGTGGTTGGACGAAGAAACCTTTAAAGATGGTGTTGGTTTATGTCAGTCAATACCAGGGTCAACTGCCATGCAGATGGCCGCTTATGTGGGGCTAAAGACCAGAGGACTCCCGGGTGCAATTCTATCATATATAGGTTTTGGGTTGCCTGCATTTTCCCTGATGCTGATATTTTCGTCACTATATTTAAGCTTCCACAACCTCCGGTACGTCTTGTCTCTATTTTCCGGCCTTCAGGTGATTGTCATTGCTATTATTGTAAACGCGACCCATTTATTTGGTAGGGAGGTGCTTAAAGATTACAGGGACCTCTTTATAACCATAACATCTGCGGTGCTTCTTTTTATGGGGGTGAGTCCTTTTCTGGTCATCGCAGGGGCTGCCCTCACAGGAATTGTGGTATTTAGAAACATTCAGAGGGCTGAATACAGATGCACAAGAACAGTTGGTTCGTTTCACGTGAAACAGATTGTAATCCTCCTCATCATTCTTGCAACGAGCCTTTTTGCCCTTTATTCTGTGGACAAAGGCCTCTTTAAACTTGCCGCAGTGATGATGAAAATAAATTTGTTTGCCTTCGGCGGCGGCTTTGCATCCCTGCCTCTAATGTTGCATGAGTTTGTAAACACAAGGGGAGGGCTGGATAATAAGATTTTTATGGACGGGATAGCCCTTGGTCAGGTCACACCAGGCCCAATCATCATCACGGCAACCTTTGTCGGTTTCTGGTTGCGCGGGCTGGTGGGCGTAATAGTTACAACCATAGCCATATTTACACCTTCCTTCTTTGTCCTTCTCGCTATCACACCATTCTTTGACAGATTAAAGGCTTCTGTATATTTCCACAGGGCAATGAGGGGGATACTCGTTACCTTTGTAGGCCTTCTCCTCTATGTTGCCATCAAGTTTGCACTGACTGTTCCTTGGGATGCAATAAGGATTATAATTGGATTTGCGGCTTTAATTTTGCTTTTGAGGAAAGTGGATATTCTTTATGTTGTACTGATAGGTGCGTTCATTTCCCTACTGATAATATAAGATAGGCTATTACTTTTTAAGATATACAAGGTCAGTGGCTGAAAAATTACTACCCTTTTTAGCCTTTGCCCAGCATGCATCAACCCCGAAAAGCTCGAAGACCTCGAGTTCGCCTTTGTAATTTCCCTTAATCTTACCCAGGGGTGTCTTTGTTTTTGAATCTACCACCTGCTCCCCAGGTGAGTATACCTCAAGGATACCTCCCTTCTCCAGCCCTGACAATCTTCCTGCATTTATATAGATCTTGCCTTCTTCAATAGATGCAATTCTTGCATGCCAATCTAAAGAGAGTATAGACCTTAAAAGGTCCTCTGCTATAATCTCTATTGACAGGTCTATGGCTTTAATCTTTGCCTTTTCAGAACTCATGTCGCCCTTTTCCCTTGTAAGTGACACAGGGTTTCTCCCTGAGAATTGTTTTAGAATGGTTCCGGTTTCTGTGTTATAAACTTCAATTGCCATCTTGGATATAGCAAATGAGGTCTCCCTATCGTCTTTGCCTTCTATCTTTGACGTACTCGTGTAAATATCAGAAAGGGTCCCCTTTAATACCGCATGTACACCATAAAGCTCATTTAACGCCTTCATATTTGCTGGCCCTGTAAGCGTGTCCTTGATATTAATATTAATTGTATTTGGATCTATGCAGATGATGGCGCCTGTATTTTCAAGTCTAGATATAAGCCGTTTTGTAGCCAATTCCCCCATATGCTCTTCTTTATAATTTGTCTCGTCAATAACAGGCATGACAACCACACGTCTTTTCATCTTTGGTGACGGGTAATTGAACGCAATCATAGGAAGCATCGGCATATAACCCATGCCTGGAGGAAGATTACCCATTTGATAAGGATAAACCATTTGAGGGGCTATGCCTTTTTTCTTAAGCTCCTCTTCAAGTTTGGCAAGCCTCTTCTCCAGGTCTTCCCTTTCTTTCTTTCCCATCCCTCCGGCCAACATTGAGTCAACTATACCTGGAGAGTATTGGTCTTTCCTTATCCATACATTTTCTGGCTCATAAGGGGTTAACATGTACCTCCTATTTTTTGCATATATGTATTCTACCCCGTCAATTACCTTTATATCCCCAAGCTTTGGCTCCTTTTCCTCTATCTTTTCCATTTTTTCTTCTTTTTTCTGAGCCTGAGGGGGCGTATCACCCTTCTTTTTTGTAAAGGGGATATAGCTACATGAGGCAAGGAAAAATATCAAAAGCATTATTACACATTTACGCATCGAAGTGATTATAAGTCATACATGGTGTAAATGTCAAAGAGATTTTGGTTTTAAACTTCTCCTTTAAATATAGGAAGGGTAAAAAAATGTACTTCCTCTCCCAGGAACACCTTCTACCCATATTTCACCCCCATGTGCCTCAACAATTGACTTAACAATAAAAAGGCCTGGGCAAGAACCATCCACTTCTTTCCTAAAGCTACCCCTTCTATATTTCTCAAAGATATACTGGATTTCATCTGTTGAAACATGTTATTACGCCTCCTGGGTCAACAGTTATGATCCCATCATCTATAGTTTCAAGTATTGTCAACAACTTTTTCCTTTAGAGCTTAATAATGTTTGATTTTTCTTATAGTTCCCTGTCTGTTGCAAGGGTGAATAAATTTAAACAGAGCACAGACCCTTTTCCAGTTCGTTTAGCGTGAGATGTTCTATTAAGGTTACACCAGAATAGGTTGTGACAATTGATAAAAGGATGGCAAGGGTAATAAAAATGCAAGTATTTTTGTAATAAGCCTCATATCTCATTATTGGAGGTGGCGGGAATCGAACCCGCGACCCCCTCGTTGCGAACGAGATGCTCTCCCTCTGAGCTACACCCCCTGTTTCTTTAATATTATTTTAAGTACCCCTTAATATCAAGATTTTTGTGATTATTTAGCAATTATCCATAAGCTGTCAGTTATCAGGAATAGACCTTGTGCTGAATATCTCGTGATTTGCACAAAACTTCTTGCCGATTGCCCATGGGTTGCGTTTATCAAATATTTAATATATGTTTTATCGTTTGTTTAAGCTCTTTTGTGTCTGCTGATTTTACTACATATCCATCAGAAACCCAGCTTGAAAAATCCTGTTTAAATTCTCCATATGCGGAGCACAGTATTACTGGTTGGTCTTTATTCAAATTCTTTATCTCGTTCAATGCCTGTATGCCATCCATGCCTGGCATCTTTATATCAAGCACAACCAGATCAAAGCTTGAACCCTTAAGTTTCTCAAGGGCTTCCAGGCCATTCGATGCTGCCTCCACCTGGTATCCCTCCTCTTCGAGTTCTTCTTTGAAAAGCATTCTTATGTTTTCCTCATCGTCTACTACCAACAATTTTATCTTTTTCATAAAAACTCCTCTTTGATTATATTATTTTTTACAGGGAGGTACACTATAAATGTTCCCCCTTCCCCTAAAGAATTCTTTACCTCAATATGACCTTTATGGTTCATCACAATTTTATTAGATATAGCAAGGCCCAGCCCCGTCCCCCTGTCCTTCGTTGTGAAGAATGGATTAAAAATGTTATCGATGATTGCAGGGTCTATGCCCCCGCCTGTATCAATAAAAGAAATAGCCAAAAATGGTCGGTTATTAAATACCGCCTGCTCTGTCTTAATAATTATTTTACCATTGCCGTGCATAGCTTCATAGGCATTCATAAGTATATTAATAAAAACCTGTCTAATCTGCTGGCTATCACACTCAACAGGGGGCAGGCTTTTATCATATTCCTTCACAATCTGGACTTGTTCCCATGCTGTATCTGAGGTAAAAAGATATAGGACCTCATCTATACAATTATTCATATCGCATGTTTCTGTTAGCATCGGGTTTTCCCTTACATAGCTTAGAAGCTCGTTGAGTATCGTTTCGAGCCTTGAAACTTCCTTAAGAATTATGTCTATATATCTGTTTTCCTTTTGATCTAAATGGATCTTCTTTGCAAGCCTCTTTGTAAACCCGCCTATTATTACAAGGGGGTTTTTTATTTCATGAGCAATGTTGGTAGTCATTTCACCAAGACTTCTAAACTTTTCCTGCTCTATAAGTCTTTTCTGGGCATCGTTCAATTCTTTTACCACATCCCTGAGCCTTATATTTAATAAGGTATTTTCCAGACCACTCGATATGTAGTTCGCTATTGTATTTATCAAATACTGGCCGTCTCCTTCTGAAGCAAAGTCTTGCTGTGATTTTTCCCCACCCATTGTGATCGTTCCAAGGATACGGCCTTTTGATAGCACAGGGGAGGCATAAAGTGAGGACTTTAAGGAGTTTTCATGTTGCTCAGAGGCCTGATTTTTCAAAGAAGTTGCCTTTTTAAGCCTTACGACCCCTTTCTCTAACTCATAGACGTAATTTTCTATCGACGGGTCTATTACGCCATATATAACCCTTTGTGAATCAAGCTTTAAAAATGTATCTTCTATCTTTATTGTAACAAACGTTGCGTTGAGTGCTCTGGCTATTATCAATGCAATATTTTTTAAAAGCTCGTTGGGTTCTATATTTGAAGTAAGGATCTTTCCAAGTTCTGAAAGTGTCGCAAACTCGCTAATCCTCTTCTTTGAGGAAAGGATAAGCTCATAGGACCTAAGTATCCCGCCCAGCTCTCTTGAAAGTATAGAAAGTAAAATTTTTTCTGAATCACGTATAGAATCAGTATTTGATGAACTTACTATTAGAACACCATAGATATAGCTATCATCAGACAATGGGAGGAATGCAAAGGTCTTATATTTTTCAACAACTCCATCAAGTTCCGGGTAAAAAAGACAACCAAATCTCGGCGGTATGTCTTTTATTGTAAAAAACTGGGGCGCCCTCTTCTGTGCTACGCTGCCAACAATCCCCTCACCAACATGGCACCTGTACTGATTTAATATTCCCGATAATATGCTTTTTTGATTTGTAAATCTACAGGTAAGCCTCTTGTCTTTGTCAAGGGTATACACGATAACCTCTTCAAGGCGCATATCTTGGGCTATAATATTAATGATTGAATTAATTCTTGATTCTATTTTAAGATTTGAGTGGGATATCTCTATAATCTTTCCCAGTAAATCAATGGGGTTCATATTTCTCAATGGCTTTTTTGTATAGCCCTATATATTCCTTTGCGGACCTTTCCCACGAAAAGTCTGCCCCCATACATTTCTTTACAAGAGACATCCAGGCCTTTTTATCCCCATAAACCTTCAATGCCCTTTTTATGGCATCAAGCATTGCGTCTTTTGAGTAGTCATAGAATTTAAAACCTGTACCGCTCAAGGGCGTGCTGGTATAGTCTACTATGGTATCTTCGAGCCCCCCAACGCCTCTGACTATTGGAACCGTTCCATATTTAAGGCTATACAATTGATTAAGGCCACATGGCTCATATCGTGAGGGCATAAGAAATGTATCGGCCCCTGCTTCAATAAGGTGGGCAAGCTTGTTGTCATAGGCAATCTTGACGGAGAATGATTTGGGGAATTTTTTTGACAATTCAGTAAAAAGGTCATGGTATCTTCTTTCCCCTGTTCCTAAAATTACATATTGGGTGCCGAGGGACACCATTTCCTCTAGTGAAGACGCAATAAGATCGAAACCCTTCTGGTCGGCAAGTCTTGATATGGTTGCTATTAATAGAATGTTTTCATCAACGGGTAGCCCAAAGGCTTCCTGCAAGGCTTTCTTGCATAATCTTTTGTTCTCTATGTTTTTCACACCATACCTTGTGGGAAGATCAGGATCTTTCTCGGGGTTCCAGTCCTCATAATCAATTCCATTTATAATGCCATAGAGGTCATCCTTTCTTGTTCGTAATATGCCGTCAAGACCGTATCCAAACTCTGGGGTTTGTATTTCTTCGCTGTATTTTTTGCTCACCGTATTTATTATGTCAGAGAATACTATGCCCCCTTTTAAAAAGTTGATTTTTCCATAAAATTCAAGATAGTTCGGGGTAAAGTATTCCCATCCTATATTCAAAAGATGCATATCGTGATGCCAGAAAAGCCCCTGATAGCCAAGATTATGGATGGTGAATAGTGTTGAGACGTTTCTGAGGACAGGATCATCTCTATAGAGAGTTTTTAGAAACACAGGGGCAAGGGCACTCTCCCAATCGTTGCAATGGAGCACATCGGGGGTATATCCCGTTACCTTGATTGCCTCAAGAATGCTTTTTGAAAAAAAGATAAACCGCTCTGCATTGTCAAGATAGTCACCATCCGGGGTACTATACAGGTAATCCCTGTAATAATATTCA
The DNA here is from genome assembly GCA_026388215.1 of Pseudomonadota bacterium. Taxonomy (NCBI): domain Bacteria; kingdom Pseudomonadati; phylum Pseudomonadota; species Pseudomonadota bacterium. The sequence continues at coordinate 6,883 of JAPLKF010000069.1, forward strand.
TCCTTTTCAACAATGTACGCGGTAATACCATCATATTCACTTTCAACTATCTCTGCATCAACAAAGGTTTGCGATATAGGGCAAGAAATCTTATAGTTTTTATATTTCATGGGAAATTTCTGTTCCTCAATCCCTTTGTGTTTTGGCAGGATAACCCTCACTTCTATGCCGAGTTTTTTTAAGGCCTTTGGAAGGGAACCTGTTACATCAGCAAGGCCACCTGTTTTCACAAAAGGATAAATTTCAGGTGATGCAATTAATATCTTCATAATAACCCCCTATATGTGTGTTTCTCTAAGATATACAGTTGCTTCCTCTGGTGGTGTAGGATTAATGTAAAAGCCTGTTCCCCATTCGAAACCTGCCATTTTTGTGAGCCTTGGTATAACCTCCATGTGCCAGTGATAATGTGGTGTTGCTCCATCGCCAAAGGGTGTTGTATGTATCATGTAGTTATAAGGCGGAGAGTTGAGAACCTTATCATACCTTTTTAACACTGCAGAAAGCACCTCCGCAACTGAAAAATAATTATCATCTCTATTGCTTGAGATGAAGTATGGCTCATGCTCCTTCGGTAAAATCCAGACCTCAAAAGGAAAGCGAGAGGCGTATGGTGAAAGGGCTATAAACCTTGCATTTTCAAAAACGATCCTCACATTGTCCTCCTTTTCCTGTGTTATTATGTCACAAAAGATACACCTGTCTTTATACTTATAATAGGCTAATCCACCGTTTATCTCTTCAAGGACCCTTCTTGGAACTATTGGAAGGGCTATAAGCTGCGAATGGGAATGATCGAGCGATGCCCCTGCAACAGAGCCGTGGTTCTTAAAAATCATTATATACTTGAATCGTCTGTCCTTTGTTAGATCCAGCACTCTCTCTCTATAAGCAATAAGAACATTTTGTATGCCATGAACATCCATATTAGATAATGTTTGGCCATGGACCGGGGTTTCTACAATTACTTCGTGCGCCCCTATGCCATTCATCCTGTCATACAGACCAACGCCTTCCTTGTTTAGATCACCTTCAATGCGTAATGCAGGGAACTTATTCGGGACAACCCTCAGGGTCCAGTTGGGGCTGTTGGGCGGAGAACCATCAGGTCTAATAGCAAAGACCTCGGGCGGGGTCATATTCTCGTTACCTGAGCAAAGGGGGCACATACTAACCTTCGAGGGGGGCTCCTCCTCTGTAAAAAAGACAGGCCTTTTCCCCCTCTCTGTAGATATGATCACCCATCTATCTATAATAGGGTCTTTTCTCAGTTCAGGCATAATCACTCCATAACCTTGATGTTTTGACATGTACAACAACGCATGGTAAGAAATACCCTGATGATACCCTTAAAGGACAATATACCAACGCGCACTTTTCCCATTATAACAATAAGCATTATCTTTGTAAACATGTTAGTTTTTCTATGGCAGAAAATTGTACTATACGGTATAGAGGGCGACATTATATATCGCTATTATGGGCTGATACCGCGTGAATTTATGACGTCCCTGTCAAGCAGGTGGGATCTCCTTCCATATAATATATTAACTGTCTTCACTTCCATGTTCCTCCACGGTGGCTTTCTCCACTTGGGTGGCAATATGCTGTATTTATGGATATTCGGCAACAATGTGGAGGATGCCATGGGCCACAAGAGATTTATTGTGTTCTTTCTGCTGTCCGGCGTCATTGCTGCTCTTTTCCAATTCTTTTATGATCCAACCTCAAGCGTTCCCATGGTCGGGGCAAGTGGAGCAATATCGGGAATTCTTGGTGCATATTTAATACTCTTTCCCCGCGCACGAATAAAGACATTATTATTCATCTTTATATTTATTAAGATTGTTGAAATTCCTGCTATCCTGCTTTTAACCATATGGTTTTTCATGCAAATTCTTTACTCCCACATGGAAGGTGTTGCGTGGCATGCCCATATTGGCGGCTTTGTTTTTGGATTAATAACAATAAAGCTTTTTATTAAAAGAAGACGGAATGCATAACAAGCGGTGTTTCACGTGAAACATTTAAAGGTGCTTTTGGTCAATCCATACATATATGATGTTTCTGCCTATGGTTTCTGGTCAAGCCCCCTGGGGCTTCTGTATATGGGGAGCGTATTGAGAAAAAATAATATGGAAATCCAGCTGATAGATTGTCTCAGGGTAGTAGAGGAAAAAAGGAAAGAAGATGGGAGGGCTCCCTTTATAAAGGAAAAGGTTGAAAAACCTGCATCTTTAAAAAATATAAAGAAACGGTTCAGAAGGTACGGCATCTCAAAGGAACAACTGGCGAAAGAGCTTTCCTCCCTGGAGGAGCAAGATCTTATCCTCCTCACCTCAATTATGACATATTGGTATATCGGTACAAAAGAGGTTTTGGAGCTCTTGAGAAGAATGTTCCCCCGGTCAAAGATTGTGGTCGGGGGCATATATCCAACATTGTGTTACGAACATGCCAGCATACACATGAACAAGGCCGATTTAATTGTAAAGAACAATGAAATGGGCAAGTTTTATGCCTTTATAGAGAAAAATTTCTCTGCCCCATTGCCCCTTAAGCCATCCATGTATGACTTTAAAGAGCTCCCATATCCCTGCTTCGATCTGTATAAAAACATACCGTTCATTCCAATCCTTACTTCATATGGCTGTATGTATCGTTGCACATACTGTGCAACACCCTACATGCATCCAAACATTGTAAGAAGAGACCCTGAAGGCGTGATGAATGAAATTCTACACTGGCATAATCGGGGCGTAGATAGATATGCGCTGTACGATGACAACTTTCTTTACAGAAAGGATACTTATGCAAAACCCCTTCTCAGGGGGGTTGCACAATTTCCCTTCTCTGTTGACATATATAATCCAAATGCCATAAATGCAGCGCTTATCGACGAAGAGCTGGCGAATCTGCTTTTAGATGCTGGGTTCAAAGAGGTTAGGATTGGGCTCGAATCCATAGACCCTTCGGTTCAAAGATCAACAGGCAAAAAGGTGGATTTAAAGAGCTTTGAACATGCCTTACGTTGCTTATCTGGGGCCGGGTTCAATATGGACAGGATAGGCGTCTACATATTGGCAGGTCTCCCCTTCCAGCGGTGGGAGGATGTGAAGAAAACGATAGACTATCTTTCTGGTTTCGGGGTAAGGATCCATATCGCAGAGTATACCCCCATACCACATACACCGATGTTTCAGGGGTTTAAGGCATTTGCCCGATATCCCATAGCAGACGACCCTATCTACCAGAATAATGCCCTCTTCCCTTTTGCCTGGGATGGTTTTACAGAGAATGATCTGTTTTTTTTGAAACACTATGCGAGAGAAAAGGGTAGCGCAAGGCAAGAGACGGTCTGAAGACCAATTGATTATTCCCTTTAAACGTGTTAAATATTTATCAAATATGCGAGGGTGGCGGAATGGCAGACGCACTGGACTTAGGATCCAGCGGGCAACCGTAGGGGTTCAACTCCCCTCTCTCGCACCAAAACAGCGGTTAGCGTGGAGCATTCAGCAGATAGAGGCTCTTTTATTCACAAATATCGATAAAATTCTGAAGTAACCTGAGACCCATCTTCTGACTTTTTTCAGGATGAAACTGGCAGGCAAATATGTTTCCTTTCAGTACAGATGATGCAAACTCAATACCATAATCGGTCTTTGTTGCAACAACATCTTCCTCTGGCTGGCAGTAATAAGAATGCACAAAATAGCAATTCTCCCCGTTTTTTATACCATCAAAAATCTCGGTATTCTTCATAATCTCAATGCTGTTCCACCCCATGTGCGGCACCTTTATGTTGCCTTTAAACTTCGGTACTGTGCCTTTTATGACCCCCATACCCTCAACGCCCGGGGCCTCTTCGCTCGATTCAAATAGTATCTGCATGCCAAGACATATACCCAGGTATCGCCTGTCGTTCATTATCAGTGTCTTTATAAAATGAAACAAGCCGAGCTTTTTCAGGTTTTCAATGCATTTGCCGAAGGCCCCGACGCCTGGCAGGACAATGGCGCTGGATGACTCTATTTCCCTCTTGTCTCTTGTAATTACTACATCAGCGCCGAGCCTTTTAAATGCATTTGTAACACTCTTCAGGTTTCCCATTCCGTAATCTACAATGGCTATCATTGTTGCCCTGGTTATAAACGCATCACAACATGCCTTTTGTTGAGAGCGCTCCCTTTATTTGCTCGTCTTTTGTCACGGCTTCTCTCAGGGCCTTTCCAAAGGCCTTAAAGACCGCTTCTGTCTTGTGGTGTAAATTCTCTCCATAGAGCACATTTATATGGAGGGAACATTTTGACTCATTGACAAATCCTTTAAAAAATTCCTTCAATACCGCTACATCAAAGGCGCCTATTTTACCCCGCAGCCCCCCCCTCCATACAAAGTTCGGCCTTCCGCTTATGTCTATTGCCAGCATACAGAGGGCTTCATCCATGGGGATTATTGCATATCCATAACGCCTTATCCCTTCAAAATCAGAAAGTGCCTCCTTCAATGCCTTCCCCATAGCAATGCCTACGTCCTCTATGGTATGGTGTTGGTCTACGTCTATGTCCCCTTTTGCCTTTATGTCCAGATTAAAAAAACCGTGTTTTGAAAATAGCTCGAGCATGTGGTTAAAAAAGGGGACCCCTGTTGATATGCTGTACGTACCCTTGCCATCAAGCACCCATTTTATTGTTATGGTTGTTTCTTTTGTTTTCCTCTCTACCTTTGATTTTCTATCCATGCTTCCCCCTAAAAATGTTTATTGTTCACTCTCGGGTTTTTGTCTTTCGCCTTTAACTAATTACTCGAAACTCATCAACTGCCTCTATGGTATCACCTTGCTTAACGGATACTCCACGATTCCCTGCGCGCCCGCCCTTTTAAGGTCAGGTATAAGGTCTCTCACAGTTTCTTCATCCATAATGACTTCTATGGCTATCCAGCCTTTATCTGAAAGGTTTGAAATTGTAGGCGTATGTAGGGAAGGGAGGATTTTTATTACCTTTTCAAGCCTGTTCCTTGGCACATTCATTTTAAGCCCTACCTTCTCCTCTGCAAGAAGTGCGCCTTTTAGCAATATTACCACGTTCTCCATCTTCCTTTTTTTCCACTCATCCTTCCATGCATTTTTGTTTGCTATCAACACTGTTTCAGATTCAAGGATTGTGTCGATAATCCTCAAGTTGTTTGCCTTAAGCGATGCGCCTGTCTCCGTTACCTCTACAATGGCATCGGCGAGAAGGGGTGGTTTTACCTCCGTTGCGCCCCATGAAAACTCAACGGTAGCATCTATCCCCTTTTTCTTCAGGTACTTTCTGGTATAACCTACAAGCTCTGTGGCGATCTTTTTTCCTTTCAGGTCTTTTATGCTCTTAATTGGTGAATCTGCAGGCACTGCCACAACCCATTTTACCCCCCTGAACCCCACCTTTCCGTATTTCAACCTTACAAGCTCCACAACCTTTGCATCCTGCTCAAGCACCCAATCCAGCCCTGTTATCCCCATATCAAGTATCCCATCTTCCACATAACGGGCCATTTCTTGTGCTCTTATAACAAGCCCTTCAAGCTCCGGGTCGTCTATTGTTGGCATGTATGAACGCTCGCGAAGTTTTATATTATAGCCCGCGTTCTTAAACAATTTGAATGTTGTTTCCTGTAGGCTCCCCTTTGGTAACCCGATTTTTAATTTCATCCTACAACTCCTTTCTTGCTTTTATGGCTTCCCCGTGTGCAAAAAGTCCCTCTATCTCAGAAAGTATAATCGCGTTGTCAGCGTATCTACGCAGGAACTGTTTATCTATTTTAACCAGAACTTTTCTCTTTGTAAATGTTTCAACAGAAAGGCCGCCGGTGAACCTCCCTGCTCCTCCCGTAGGCAGTACATGGTTAGTTCCGATATAATAATCCCCCATTGCCACAGGAGTATAGGGACCCAGATAGACTATGCCTGGGTAAAACATCTTTCGTTCTTCTCTCTCGTCCCCTATTAATTCCATGTGTTCGGGGGCAATCATATTTATCACCTCAATCGCCTTATCCACATCTTTGTAATGTATCAAAAAACCGTTTTCTCTCAACGCCTTCTCTATCACATCTCTCCTCTCATTTAAAGAGATAAGTTTCTCTATGCTCCTTAGAATATTATAGAGATGTTCTTTTGACGGGGAAAACAGGCCAACCATTGCCATCTCATCGTGTTCTGCCTGAGAAAGCATATCCCAGGCTAACACATCGGGAGAAAACGGTTCAGTGCAAAGAATAATGAGCTCTGTCGGGCCCGCCAGCATATCAATGCCAACCCTCCCGTACACATCCCTTTTTGCTTCTTCCACATATGCATTCCCCGGTCCCACAATCATATCAACCCTTGGTATACCACCGATTCCGTAAGAAAATGCATATATTGCCTGGGCACCCCCAATTCTATAGACGTCCCTTACACCCAGAAGCGCACAGCACGCAGCCACATATGGATTGACCACACCATTTACTGCGGGGGTCGTGACTGATATATTTTTCACACCAGCAAGCTGAGCAGGGACAACCCCCATTATCAGGGAAGACGGGTATGATGCCTTTCCACCAGGTACATACACAAGTGCTCTTTCTACAGGGACAAATTCTTCCCTTACTACAACGCCCTTCCTTCTGTAAGTTCTATTATGACCCTTCTGCTGCCTGTGGTAGGACGCAACGTTTTTTATCATCCCCTTTAGAGCTGTAAGTTCTTTCTTTTCTATCTTCGATGCGCCCTCGTGTATCTCGTTTTCTGTGAGCCTCAATGGGTGATCTTCACGCCACCCATCCCATTTCCTCGAAAATTCAATAAGCGCCTTCCCTCCCTTTGCAAGTAGTTCTCCCTTTATACTCTCAACCGCACTTCTTATATCCTGTTTTCTTTTTTCTCTCCTCACGATAATAAAGGTGGTTAGCGCATCAATTTCTTTTTCAAGATTCCATATCTTCATCCTTCCTCCTCAATATCTTTGCACCAAGCCCCTTTAGTTTTTTTTCTATTGATTCGTAGCCTCTATCTATATGGTATATTCTCGCAACTTCTGTAACACCATAGGCAGCGAGCCCGGCTATTATTAAGGACGCGCTTGCCCTTAAATCGGTTGCCATAACCCTTGCTCCCGAGAGCATTTTGGTCCCTTTTACTATAGCTGTATTACCTATAACCCTTATATCAGCGCCCATTCTTCTTAGCTCGGCCGCATGCATCATTCTGTTCTCAAATATTGTTTCTGTTATCGCGCTTGTACCTTTTGAAACGCTCATAAGTGCCATTATCTGGGCCTGCATATCCGTGGGGAAACCAGGATGGGGTGCTGTTTTTACATCTACAGCTGTCGGTCTCTTTTTATTCATAGAAGCCCTGACGCAGCTCTCCCCCTCTGCTATATCCATGCCTGCCTCTCTCAGCTTATCAATTGTGGCCCCTATATGATGTGGGACACATCCTTCTACTGTTATGTACCCCCTTGTTATGCCGCATGCTACAAGAAAGGTGCCCGCTTCAACCCTGTCTGGAATAACCTCAAAATCACATGGGGTAAGCGTGTCAACGCCCTTTATCCTTATGGCTTTTGTCCCTTCCCCTTCTATGTTTGCCCCCATACGTTTCAGCATACATGCAAGGTCAACCACCTCTGGTTCACGAGCAGCGTTCTCTATAGTGGTTTCGCCTTTTGCGACAACCGCCGCCATCAGGATGTTCTCGGTCCCTCCAACGGTTGGTGTATCAAAAGATATCCTTGCGCCTCTTAAGTTCTTTGCTATCACGTCAACATAACCTTCTTTTATTTTCACCTCGCAGCCTAGGGCAGAAAGTCCCTTCAGGTGCAAATTTATAGGCCTTTCTCCTATGGCGCAGCCCCCGGGGTAAGATACTGTTGCCCTCCGCAAACCTCCCACAAGGGAACCAAGCACAAGGACTGATGCCCTCATCTCCTTCACAAGGTCATAGGGGGCTACATAATTATCTACATTTCTTGTGTCAACCCTCAAGCTGTTTCTGTCTATCCACTCAATTTTTCCACCCAAAATGCTGAGAAGCCTCATCATCGTCTCAACATCCCTTAAGTGCGGGACATTGCCTATTCTGTATATGCCCTTCTGGAGAATGGTTGCTGCAAGCAGTGGCAATACTGCATTTTTCGACCCACTTATTTTAACGGTTCCCCTTAATCTCTCTCCCCCCTCTATTATAAACTTTTCCATGATCCTATAATCACCCTTTTGTTTCCAGAAAGATCCCTTTTTGAAATTGTATGAATTCCTGCTGATTCAAGCATGTCCATTATCTTCTCTGCCTGGGTATCACCACCAACCTCGCATAGTGTGTATCCATCTTTCTCCAGATAGTTTGGCAATTCATTTACAAACCTCCTGTAAATTTCTACCCCGCCTCTCCCTCCGTAAAGGGCTTCTCTTGGTTCAAAATTCTTCACCTCTATCATCACATCGTCCCATTCCTCAGAAGCAACATATGGGAGGTTTGCCAGAACCATGTCGAATCTTTTTTTTCTATTTATACTGCAAAACAGGTCTGAGCAAACCAGTTTTACCTCTTTTAATGCCTGCATTGCTTGTGCATTCCTCCTTGCAACACACAAGGCATCAATAGAAATATCTATGCACACAACCTCCCTCAACGTTCTTTTTGCTACTATTATCCCGATGGCACCAGAGCCGGTTCCAACATCAACTATGCGGGATATGTTTTGATTATTTTCCAATATTTTTATCGCTTCTTCAACAAGCAATTCTGTTTCGGGCCTTGGTATAAGAACCCTCTCATCAACAAAAATTTTTTCGGAAAAAAACTCCCTGCTTTTTGTTATATAGGCGAGCGGCTTCCCACCCCTTCTTTCTTTCAAAAGCCTCTCTATATGGACTTTTTCTTTATCCCCCATTTCCCGCTCTTGGTTTGATAATAGCTCTTCTTTGCTGATACAAAGCGCAAAGGAGACAATATTGATAACGTCCAGCCCTGGGACGCTTCTTTCCTCTAACATTAGATCTCTAATGCGCAATGATTATTTACCTTTTTTTAAGGATTCTGACTGGAAGTGGGCTGTCAATGGAGCTATTATGTCGTCAAGGTCACCGTTCAATATGTTTTGCAACTTATATAATGTAAGCCCGATCCTGTGATCGGTTACCCTTCCCTGTGGAAAGTTGTATGTCCTTATGCGTTCACTTCTCTCCCCTGTTCCTACTTGTTTTCTTCTCTCTTCGGATATTTCCTGTTCCTGTTCCTTTTCCATCTTTTCCTTAAGCCTTGCCCTTAGCACCCTGATGGCCCTTGACTTGTTTTTATGCTGTGACTTCTCATCCTGGCATGTAACAACAATGCCCGTAGGTATATGTGTAATTCTGACTGCTGAATCTGTGGTGTTCACATGCTGGCCCCCGGGACCGCTCGATCTAAATACATCTATTCTTAACTCATCGGGGTTTATATGTAATTCAAGCTCCTCGGGCTCAGGGAGTACGGCAACAGTTACTGTAGATGTGTGAATTCTTCCCTGTGCTTCTGTCAACGGGACCCTCTGTACCCTATGAACGCCGCTTTCGTACTCCAGCATGTTGTAAGCGTCTTTTCCCTCTATAACCATTATAACCTCTTTAAGGCCACCGAGGTCTGAGATGCTTGTTCCTATCAACTCTGTTTTCCATTTCATCTTCTCAGCATATTTCATATACATGGTAAACATGTCTTTTGCGAACAGGGCCGCCTCTTCGCCCCCTGTCCCCGCCCTTATTTCCAGAAACATGCTCTTCGCCTGTCTTGTGTGCTTCTTCAAAAGCCTTTCCCTCAATAAAGACTCGAGCCTCTGTTTTTCCTCTTCGATTATGGCTGTTTCTTCTTTAGCCAGCCCCCTCATCTCCTTCTCTGTCTCAAGCTTCAATATTTCCAGTGTCTTTTCTGCTTCATCCCTTTTTCTTTTCCATTCCTTAAAAATATCGACTATTTCCTTTAAGTCCGCATACTCCTTTGCAAGCCTCTTGTATGCTTCCATGTCGGCGATGGTTTCCTGCTTCGCCATTTCCTCTTCGATATCGTAGTATCTTTTCTCAATTTCTTCCAGCTTCTCAAACATTACTTTCTTTTCTTTCCATACCTTTTTTCAAACTTCTCTACCTGGCCTGCAGAGTCTAAAAGCTTCTCTTTGCCCGTAAAAATTGGGTGGCACTTTGCACATATTTCTACATTAATCTTTTCCCTTACCGACAGGGTTTCAAAGGTATTACCGCATGCACACTTTACTATTGCTTTCTTTAAATCTGGGTGTATCCCCTTCTTCATTTCAGCCTCCTTTGCTCATTGAATACAGGAAGTCTTTATTGGACTCGGCATCTGCAAGCTTTTCAAGCAAAAACTCCATGGCTTCAACTGGATTCATGGGCTGCAATACCTTCCTTAGTAGCCACATTCTTGATAGGTCGCCGTTGTCTAACAGTAGCTCTTCTTTTCTTGTGCCGGACTTATTTATATCAATGGCAGGGAACACCCTTTTCTCTGCAAGTTTTCTATCAAGATATATTTCCATGTTCCCTGTTCCCTTAAATTCTTCAAAAATAACTTCATCCATCCTGCTCCCGGTGTCTATTAGGGCGGTTGCCACTATTGTCAGGCTGCCCCCTTCCTCTATGTTTTTTGCAGCACCAAAAAACCTTCTTGGTTTCTGCATGGCTGATGCATCTATCCCGCCCGAAAGAATCTTCCCGCTTGAAGGCACAACCGTGTTGTATGCCCTTGCAAGCCTTGTTATACTATCCAGCAGTATAACCACATCCCTTTTGTGTTCCACGAGCCTTTTCGCTTTCTCTATCACAATCTCCGCCACCTGAACGTGTCTCGTTGCCGGCTCATCAAATGTAGAACTTATAACCTCTCCCTTTACGGATCTCATCATATCGGTAACCTCTTCGGGCCTTTCATCTATGAGCAAGACTATCAGGTGAATCTCTTTGTGGTTCTTTGTTATGCTGTTCGCTATGTTCTGTAGCAACATTGTTTTTCCTGTTCTTGGTGGCGCAACGATAAGCCCCCTTTGTCCTTTTCCTATGGGGGTAAATAGGTCCATAACCCTTGTTGACATGTTGTCCTGGTTTGTTTCAAGCCTTATCTTTTCGTTCGGATATATTGGCGTCAGGTTGTCAAATATTATCTTGTCCTTCGCCATGTTCGGGTCGTCGTAGTTTATTGTTTCCACCTTTAAAATGGCAAAGTATTTCTCATTATCCTTTGGCGGCCTTATCTGCCCCGAGGTTGTGTCGCCCGTCCTCAAGCCAAATTTCTTTATCTGTGATGGTGAGATATAGATGTCATCTGGGCCGGGTAGATAATTTGAATCTGCAGACCTCAAAAACCCGAACCCTTCGGATAGGATTTCAAGCACCCCCTCCCCATATACAGATTCGTTTTTGTCAACGAGCGACTGCAGTATGGAGAATATTATCTCCTGTTTCCTCATGCCGGGTGCATTTTCTACATTCATTTCCTTTGCTATGTGTGTAAGTTCTCCAATCCTCTTTCCCTTCAATTCATTAAGGTGCATTTGCTCTTACCTCCCATTCTTTTATCTTTTCCAAGAGGGCTGCCAGTTCCTTTTTAAGGTCTTCTTCGGTTCCGTTGTTGGAAACAATGTGGTCTGCCTTTTTTTCTTTTTCCTTCAATGGTATTTGAAAGGGTATCCTCCTGTCCACGTCTTCCCCTGCCATTCCTCTTCTTTTAAGCCTCTCTCTTATCTTCTCCATTTCTGCCGATACAACAACTATTTTATCAAGTTTTCTGTCTAGCCCTGTTTCAAAGAGGAGTGGTGCATCCACCAATACAACCCTTGCCCCCGCCCTTTTCAGTCTTTCGACCTGCTTACCCAGCTCCCCTCTTACCCTTGGGTGTATTATCTTTTCGAGGGCCCTTAGTGCTTCGTTGCTCTTGAAGGCCGTCTCCCCCAGCCTTCCCATATCAACCTGGCCATCTTCTATGTGCCGTTCACCAAAGGCCTTTTGGATTTCGCCTTGTGCTTCTTTTTGCTTGATAACTTCCCTTACAAGGCCATCAAGGTCTATCACGTTAAATCCCTCGTTTTTCAGCATTCTCGCGATGGTGGTCTTCCCGCTTCCTATAATTCCGGTTATCCCTATTACTATCATATATCGAGGTTTCTAACGTTCAGGGCATTTTCTTCTATAAACTTCCTCCTGGTCTCGATGTTGCTTCCCATAAGGACCGTAAACACCTGGTCTGCCTCGACGGCATCTTCTATTGAAACCCTTATAAGGCTTCTTCCCCCCGGGTCCATTGTTGTGGCCCATAGCTGCTCGGGGTTCATTTCTCCCAGGCCCTTGTATCTCTGTATGCTAATCCCTTCCTTGCCTCTTTCGTTTATAAACCTGAGGAGCCCCTCTGCATTCGGGGAGCGTGCTTCGGCACCCCCATCGGTGACCTTAATGTCTTTTTCATAAAATATCTGTACTTGCCTGTAAGTTTTGTAAGAATCTATATAGTCGTCCCTGGTGCACAGCTCATAGTCTATCTTTATGTTTTGCTCCTTCTTTGCCCTGTCATTAACGTTTAGGGCAAACAGGTTGTGTTCTCTGTCCTTGATTATGTCCACCGTGTAGCCCTCTTTTTCAAGATAGTCCTTGAGCCTGCTCAGCTTTTCCTGGCCTTCAAAGTCTATCCTGCTACAAATGTCGGCTCCAAGTAGCCCCAGAACCAATTTTTTATCCATACCCATGCTGGCCATGTCCTTAAAGTATCGCTCTAAGCTTCTCACTCTTTCTATGCCTGTCCTTAATGCTGCCCCGTTAATCTGGGCATCCCCAACATGGCAGCTTATTTTTTCCATGCCCCTGAGCGTAATAAACCTTTCAAATTCGTCTTCGTCTTTTGCATACGTCTCCTTGTTCCCGTGTTTTATTTTATATAGGGGGGGCTGTGCTATATACAGATACCCGTTCATTATTATCTCTGGCATTTTCCTGTAAAAAAACGTGAGAAGCAATGTCCTTATATGTGAACCGTCCACGTCCGCATCTGTCATTATTATGATCTTATGGTATCTCAGCCTATCAATGTTTTCTGAATTTATGCCGAGGGCCAAATAAACAGATTTTATTTCCTGATTTATGAGAACCTTTTCCTGTCGTGACTTCTCAACGTTTAATATCTTCCCCTTTAATGGGAGGATGGCCTGTGTTTTCCTGTCTCTTCCTTGCTTGGCTGACCCCCCCGCAGAGTCCCCCTCTACAATATACAGTTCACATATGTTTGGGTCGCTCTCCTGGCAATCGGCAAGTTTACCTGGCAGCACACCACTTTCAAAAAGGCCCCTGCTCTTCACCAACTCCTTTGCTTTCTTTGCTGCCTCGCGTGCCCTTTTCGCCTCCAGCGCCTTGTTTACAATTGCCCTTGCCGTTTCTTGGTTTAGCTCTAAATATTCCGATACCTTCTCGTTCATGACAGATTCTACAAGCCCCTTTATCTCGCTGTTTCCCAGCTTGGCCTTTGTCTGCCCCTCGAATTGGGGGTTTTGTATCTTTATGCTTATAACCGCCACCAGCCCCTCTTTTACATCGTCTCCTGATATGTTCTCTTTTGACTTTTGGGACGCGTTTGTTTGTATAAAGCTGTTTATACACCTCGTCAGGGCACCCCTGAACCCGGCCACGTGTGTTCCCCCCTCCTGTGTGTTCACGTTGTTTACAAAGCTGTAAATGTTCTCATTGTATCCGTCGTTGTACTGTATTGCCACCTCTATAAAGTCAAGGGGTGGTTTTGTGCTTGTTATGTATAGTGGCTCATTGAAGAGCACGTTTTTGTTGGTGTTTAAAAACTTAACAAACGCCTTCACGCCCCCTTCGTGTTTAAATTCCTGCCTTTTGCCCTTTCTTTCATCGTTCACCACTATGTATATCCCGTTGTTTAAGAACGATATCTCCCTCATTCTGTGCGCAACGATTTCGTAACTAAAATCCGTCGTCTCAAACAGTAATTTGTCGGGCTTGAATCTCACCTTCGTGCCGGTTTTGTCTGTATCTCCGATGACCCTTAATTCCGCTGTCTTGTTCCCCCCCTCATACCTCTGGAAGTAGACCCTTCCTTCCCTTCTCACCTCAACCTCGAGATATTCGGAAAGGGCGTTTACAACCGATAGGCCGACCCCGTGTAGCCCCGCTGAGTATCTGTATGCATCCTTATCAAACTTACCGCCTGCATGTAGCTTTGTTAGAACCACTTCCAGTGCGGGCATGTTCTCTTCGGTGTGTTTTTCTACTGGTATGCCCCTTCCATTGTCCTCACAGGTAACGCTGTTGTCCCTGTGAATGGTTATCGTTATTTTATTACAATGGCCCTCTAGCGCTTCATCAACGCTGTTGTCAACAAGCTCGTATACCAGGTGGTGTAGTCCTTCTGTGCTTGTGTTCCCTATATACATGGACGGCACCTTTCTAACCGCGTCAAGCCCGTCCAGGATTTTTATATTTTCTGCCCCGTATTCTCTCATTTCATACCCTTATTGGCATTACGATATTTCTGTATCGTTCGTCTTCCTTTCCTTCAAAAAGCACTGCCCCATATTCGGAAGGCGCCTTTATTACCAAACTTGTTCCTTCCGTGTGTGACACAACATCTAATATAAATCTTACATTGAAATTCATGCTGATGTTCTCTCCTTTATAATCAATGTCTATTATTTCCTTTGCGTGCCCAATGTCAGAATCTGCATCGATCTCCATGTTGCCGTCCTTAAGCGTTATTTTTACGGGTTCTGACCTTCCCATAATTGACGATACCCTTTTCAGCCCCCTTAAAAGGCGTTCCTTTTCAACGATTACTATATTTTTATTTTTTGTTGGTATCACATTCTCAAAGTCTGGAAAGGTGCCCTCTATTGTTCTTGTGACCACTATCTCTTTTCCTGTACCAATCTGCACATGTTTGTCGTCTATGGTTATTTTAATTTCTTCTCCTCCCTCTATTATCCTTTCTATCTCCGTTAATGACCTTTTTGGTATTGTAATGCCCTTAAAATCTTTTATCCCTTCAATTTCCTTTTGATACAGCGCCATTCTAAAACCATCTGTCCCAACAACCTTTATGTTTCCTGCTGCTCCCCTCATATGCATTCCTGTCAGTATAAATCTTGTCTCATCTATAGATATTGCAAACCCCACTTTGTCTATCATTTCTAATAATATATTTCCTTCTATGGTAAATTCCTCCTGCCCCTCAATCTCTTTTACCTCTGGGAACTCCTCTGGGTCCTGCAGGCTTAGTACAATTTCTGTTTGTTTCTGTTTTATCGTTAAAGTGTTCTCTTTTATACCCAGACTTATTTTTTCATTATCCATCTCTTTCAATATCTCTAAAAATTTTCTTCCATGAACTACTATTTTTTTCTCGTATTCGGATTTGTAGTCTATATACCCTGTAGCACTTATTTCCAGGTCCGTTGAATATATTGTTGTCTTTTCTTTATTAAATGCTATTAGTATGTTTGAAAGAATCGGCATCAGGGATCTTTTCTCAGTTATACTTACCAATTTGGATATTGGTGTCAAAAGCACGTTCCTATCTAATATTATATTCATATATACCTCTCTTAATAATAATAAGCGTTGTTGATTTGTTAAAAAAGCCACACCCAGTTGAATATAAACGAAAAACAGTGCGCAAAAATCTTATTAAAATGTTAAAACAGTGTAGATTCATGTAAACTTAACCCTTAACTCTATCTTTTCAACAGCGTCTTTCAACTCTTTTTTCACCTTTATTTCATTGTCTATCTTTTTTACTGAGTGGATAATTGTTGCGTGGTCTTTACCGCCAAACCTTTCGCCGATGCTCACGAGCGAGCAGTCTGTTAATTTTCTTGATAGGTATATTGCTATCTGTCGGGGCAGCATGATCGATTTGGTTCGCTTTGAAGACCTTATGTCTGAAGCCCTGATAGAGAAATATGACGATACCTCTTTTAGTATCATGTCTATCGTGATCACGCCCTTTTTGTCTCTGAGTATGTGCCCGACAACCTCTTTGGCGAGACCAATGGTAACGGGCACGTTATTTAAAGATGCAAATGCACCAATTCTTATCAGGGCGCCCTCTAATGATCTCACGCTATCCTCGGCGTTAGAGGCAATAAAAAAAGCTACGTCAAGGGGCAGGTCTATGTTTTCTATTTCTGCCTTCTTGTTTAGTATGGCAACCTTTGTTTCGGTATCGGGTGATTGTATGTCTGCTATTAGGCCCCATTCAAATCGAGACCGCAGCCTTTCCTCAAAGTTTTCTATGTCCCTTGGGAACTTGTCGCTCGTGACAACTATCTGTTTCATGTTATCGTAAAGGGTGTTAAATGTATGGAAAAACTCCTCCTGAGTCCTCTCCTTGCCAGCAATAAACTGTATATCATCTATTAAAAGAACATCCATCTTTCTAAACCTGTTCCTGAAGTCCTCCATCCTTTGATATCTAAGGGAATTTATGAGCTCATTTGTAAAGGCCTCAGCAGTTATATAACAAATACGATCCGTATTTGTCTTTCCGTGCCCCAAGAGAAAATTGCCTATAGCATTGAGGAGGTGGGTTTTTCCAAGGCCAACACCGCCGTAAATAAAAAGCGGGTTATATGTCTTTCCGGGATTCGTTGTAACAGCAAGGCTGGCAGCATTTGCAAACTGGTTGCTTGCACCAACGACAAAGTTTTCAAACGTGTATTTTGGGTTGAAAAGGTTGTACTGGATGGGTCTTTTCAAAACAATACCCCTTTTGCCATCCTCCTTCTCTTCCTTTTTAAGGACATACTCAATCCTGACATCATCCTTGGTCGTGTCTTTTATCAGCGCGAGCAGGATCTGTTCAAAATTCTCAACAACCCAGTCCCTGAAAAATGCATTTGGAACAACAATGGAAAACTTCCCGTCCCTATAGTCTAAAAATTGTAAGGGCTCTATCCACGTTTTGTAACTATCCTCGTTGATAATGCTCGCAATTTTAGGTTTTATTTGAGAGAGAATATCAACCATCTTTTAAATAATTTTCAACATTTTTTCAACATTTGTGGAAAACTTTGGTTCCCCTGAAAGGCTTCAAAATCAATATTAATACAAAAGAAAAAATTTTGCAACTGTTTTTTGCTGTTCTATTCTTGCCTTGAACCCCCTCGCCTTGGATACATAACCTTCTCGATTAAGCCATAAATGTCAACACCACCATTTATCAGCTTCCTTTTGAATTTAGCATAATCTGTTCCCAGACGTTTCTTAAAAAGGTCAAGGAGCGCCTCGTGTATGAGCGCATCTATTTCCCTGTCTTTTCTTTGACTTTTATCGGGGCTTAGCCCCTTCCACGCCTCGTAATGACTATCAAGGGTTTTTGCGAATGCATCTATGCCCTTGCCTTCTTTTGCAGATGTCAATATCACCCTTGGAACCCAGACATTGTCCGTATGTTTTGAGTTAATTAAGGATTCTAAATCGCTCAGCGTTGTAGTTGGATCGAGATTGTCCGTTTTGTTTATAACAAATATATCTGCTATCTCGAATATGCCCGCCTTTATTGCCTGTATATTGTCCCCGAGGCCGGGCATTAATATTACGGCACAAGTATGGGCAAGCCCAACAATGTCGATCTCATCCTGACCAACACCAACGGTCTCAATAATTGCCTTGTTAAGGCCAGAGGCATCGAGAAGCCCCATTGCCTTGCGTGTATTTCTGGCAAGCCCGCCCAAAAACCCCCTTGTAGCCATACTACGGATGAAAACATTCTCGTCTTTATGGTGGGTTCTCATTCGTATTCTGTCGCCGAGTATTGCGCCGCCCGAAATGGAGCTAGAAGGGTCCACAGCAATGACGCCAACAGACAGCCCCTGCCCCCTGTAGATAGATATCAATTTGTCTATTATGGTGCTTTTTCCGACCCCCGGGAACCCTGTTATGCCGATAATGTGCGCCCTTCCTGTGTATGGAAAAATCTCCCTCATGATTGATGCGGTTTCTGGGTGGTCATTCTCTATGATTGTGATGAGTCTTGATAGAGAGGCCTTATCGCCCCTCAACATACTTCTCACAAGGGAAGACATGGAAGCCATATGAAATGATAGATTTTTTGTATTATCCTGTCAACATTATGTTGCTTGACCCGGCATGTTTTGATATTATTCATTTGCTATGAAATGGTTGGGACCAAGAATGGCGGTGATCGTAATTGTGTTATTAAGCCAAGGCCTTCTCTTTGCGGATGATTATGGCGATGCAATGAAGAGGGCGAGGACCGAAGGCAAACCCATGGTGCTCTATTTTTACAGCAAGTATTGCTATTACTGCGATGAAATGGAAAAGCGCGTCCTTTCTGACAGAGAGATGGGGGCCCTCCTGAAAAGCGGTGTTGTTACGTTGATGCTTGACGTGGACAAGAGGGACGACCTCGCAGCCCTATACAATGTTTGGAGTTATCCGACAACATGGTTGTTGGAACCTACCGGCAAGCGCATAGCCCGGGTCCCCGGATACGTATCAAAGGGGGAATTCAAAAAGATACTTGCCTACTTGAGAGAGGGGCATTATAAGAACATGGGCTTGAGGGACTTTCTGCGGAAGTGAAAGCCATAATGAAGCAATATCATAGAATACATCGAAATCCTTGCAGGTTTCTTGACCAATAACCTGAATTAATATCGTCTATTGTTACGCCTTTCGACTTTGAGGCATGAACAAACTCCCCCTTGCTTATCATTATACCGACATGGAGATCCCTTTTTATTTTAAAAAACACGAGATCACCCGGAAGGACGCTTCCCCTCGGTATCTCATGGCCCGCCCCATTTAACCCCTCAGCCGTAATGGGGAGCACGATATCAGATTTTTTGTAAACATAATGAACAAGACCACTGCAGTCAAACGCATCAGGGCCCTTAGCGCCGCCCTTGTAAGGCTTCCCGTGTAACTCCATAGCAGACTGGACAATGTTGTTTCTTATTTCGGTGAGCGACTCATAAAGACTTATTTTTTTTGGTGCACACCCAGAGGCGACAAGAAAGAGAAGCACAATGGCAACGACCCCAATTTTCTTCTTTATTTTCACAGCTCTACCCGTAGTTCCTGATTATTTCTGTTATATTGAACAGAGATGCTGTGTATAAAACATGCCCGAGAAGGGGCAATATGTTTGGGTGTGGATTAAACCCTATGGACAGCCCAACAGCCTCGAACATCCCGGTGTCACCCTCCCCATCGCCAACAGCACATGCCTCTTCCCTTTTTATCTTCATATTATCCAGTATTTTTTCTACCAACCGTCCCTTTTTATTATACTCAACGTTGATCCTGATGTCACCCGTGAGATGGCCGTTTTTAGTTAGCAAATCATTAGCTATGGCAATATGGGCACCAAGGTCCCTTTTTACTTTGTCTACAAGAAGGGATAGCCCCGTAGAAACAATTATTGTGGTTATGCCCATGCCCCTTAGGGACCCAATTGTTTCCCCAGCGCCTTCCTGATAGGGGATTTCTGCCATCACATTCATTACCTTAGAGACAGGGAGCCCCTTCCAGAGAAGGGCATCCCTTTTGCAGAACTAGTAATAATCTATCTCGCCCTCTCTGAATAGCTTTTGATAACTGTCTGCATTGTTTTTCCAGAGGCCGAGCCTTCTGTGAAGGTATTCCCAGCTGCTTTTTACCTTTGTAAGGGTCCCGTCACAGTCAAGAAAGGCGATTATAATAGGCACAGCCCCCTTATAGCATTAAAAGACAAAAAAATCTATTTTTTAAAACATTTTAATGCACTATAATATTGATTGTGGAAGCAATAGATGCGCACACCCATATATTCCCACCAGAGCTCATAAAGGAGAGAAGCAAGGTCGCTGCCAGAGATAGTGCGTTTGCTAATATTTATGGGGACAAAAGATCCAGGATGATCGATGCAGCCGGGCTTTTAGAGTATATGGAGATAGAAAATATCGATGCCTCTGTGGTGTGTGGTTTTCCCTTCCAGGACAGGGAATTAGTGGAGATGGAGAACGACTATATCTTGGAGGAGGGGAGAAAAAATAAAAACATTATACCCCTTACGGTGGTGAACATAGAAGATGAGGAATGTGCTATAAACGAGACAGAGAGGTGTTTTAATCGGGGCGCAAGAGGGGTGGGAGAGGTAGCACTTTACGGTAAGGGTCTTGGCAAAGAAGAAATGAGAAAGCTGGGAAGTATTGCAAGCATTGTGGAAAAAAATCACTCATTTCTCATGATACACATAAATGAACAAGTAGGCCATGTGTATAATGGGAAGGTGCCCATAGACCTTATTGAGGTCGTGAGGTTTATTGAAGCGCACAGGGGTATAGACATCATACTTTCTCATCTTGGAGGGGGGCTGTGTTTTTACGAATTCATGCCCGAGATTAAAAAGGCATTTGCGCGCGTATACTATGACATGGCAGCCATACCACTAATCTATTCAGATGAAATATACCATTTTATTGAGGGATTCCTATCAGAGAAAACGCTTTTTGGTTCTGACTACCCACTGCTCTCAATAGAAAGGTATAGGGAGGGGATAAGGAATATGAGTGAAGACAGAAGAAGGAGGATATTGCATGCAAATGCACGGAGGTTTTTTTGGAAGTAGTTGACTGGGACAAGAGATACAGGGAAGGCTTCTATGAAGGGGCAACAGAGCCCCATGGTCTTTTGAAGAAGTTCTGGTCGGCCATTCCAGGGGGGCCAGTGATTGATATTGCAATGGGCAATGGCAGGGATGCAATTTTTCTTGCAGGGAAGGGGGTTAGGGTATGGGGTTTAGAAAAATCAGGAGAGGCAATCAGGATTGCCAGAGAGGGGTCAGTCAATACAGGGCACAGCATATTTATAATATCGGGAGACGCCCATAGCCTGCCTTTTAGAAAGGGCTCTGTAACCTGCGTGATGGTTTTCTATTTTCTGCTTAAAGGCGTGATGGAGGAAGTGGTTGATTTGTTGAAAAAAGGGGGCATACTTATATATGAAACCTTTTTGAAAAGACAGAACAAGATAGACAGGTGGAGAAACCCGGAGTATCTTTTGGATGATGGAGAGCTTATTTCATATTTTAGGACCCTCGACCTTTTGTTCTATGAAGAGGCTGTATCCTCTTCAGATGGGAAGGCGCGGGCCGTGGCAAAATATGTTGGAAGGAAAAGATGATCGTTGAGTGGGACCCAGCGAGGCCAAAGAAGAGAGCAACCGACCTTATTAGAAAAACACTCCTTGACGGGGGCATTATTGCCTACCCAACCGATACATTTTATGGCATGGGTTGCAACCTTTTTAATATAAAGGCGATCAGGAAGCTTTATATAATGAAGAGGCTTGACAGCAAAAGGGCACTAAGCATAATCTGTAGAGATTTTAAAGATATAAGCACCTATGCAGTCATGAGCGATTTTTCCTTTGGGGTGTTAAAGAGGTGTCTTCCCGGGCCGTACACCTTTGTCCTCAAGGCAAGGAAGATAATGCCGAAATTACTTATGACGATAAAAAAGGAGGTTGGCATAAGAATACCGGACCACGCCGTTCCTATAACAGTGGCGAGACTGATAGAAGGACCTATAATCAACACAAGCGCTAAGGTGTCCGGTGGGGAGGTGCTAACAGACCCAAGGCACATCGAGAGGGATTTCAAGGGGGGCGTTGACCTAATCATCGATGGAGGCATTATAATCAGCGAACCGTCAACTGTAATAAGGTTAGTGGATAATAAAGTAGAAATATTAAGAGAGGGCAAGGGCCCTATCAAACACCTTCTTCAGCAGTAGATTGCTGTTCATCCAGGGCTTCTTCAATTGACTCTTCAAGCCCTTCGCCCAGTTCGTCACCAAGCTCACCGCTTACCCTTCTCACGATCTGCTCAATGCTCCGCGGGTCATTTTCATCAAGGTCCGAAAATTTGGAAGGATCGAGTAGTCCCCCCATCCTCTTTTCCTCACTCCTTGGGACGGAAACACGGGAAACAATTCTTTTCACACACTTACTGCCACAACACTTGCAGTATGGCTCAATCTCCTCGGTCGTTCTTAAAAGCAAAAAGGAGGAAAGCCTCTTACAGTCCTCACAGTAGTATTCGTAAATAGGCATCACTAAATTATACCGCTCAACAATTATTGTTTCAAGAACGTCATGAGCACCGGTGGCTTAAAAATGCTCAGACTTCAGCATATTATGCCCGGCGCTTTTTAATTTACAAAGCAAGATGGTTGGGATATAAATAAATTCATGATGGAAAACATAATAAAGAGCTATTCAGACCTCAGTTTCCATAGGAAAATCGGGGAGCTCATAAAAAAACATTCTGAGAATGCAAGCGATATTCGCGAGGCAGTAAAAAGTGTAATAGATTGGGGTAACGTGCACAGCATCCTTGACCTTGGATGTGGTTACGGCTGGTTTGAAGAAACATTAGATGGGGAATTTGATCTTATGATTGGGATTGATTATCTCGATGCAAACGAAGCCGAGTTTTTAAAGATAGCAGGCAGTATTGCCAAAAAGGCAATTTTTAAAAAGATGCGCCTTCCATCGCCCATAGGGGCACAACCAGATTCTTTTGACCTTGTTGTGTCAGCATACTCATTGTATTTTTTTCCAGAGACCATACCGGAGGTGAAAAGGGTGCTTCACCCTAAGGGAACTTTTTTGATTATTACCCATAGCGAATCGATGCTCGAAGAGGGGGAGAGGTTTTTTCACTTTAAGAATCTGAGAAAGGTGATTGAAAATTTCTCTGCAGAGAATGGGGAGGAAATTCTTAAGGCATACTTTAAAAATATTACAGCTATTGATTATTTAAATACCCTTGTATTCACAAAAGATGACAGCGAAGCTCTCGTTAAGTATATAGAATTTAAAAGGGAGTTTATTTCTAAAGACGCGGATCCCAGGCTTGTGAGCGAGAAAATGCTCCTTGAGTTACGAGCAAAAGGGGTCTTGAGGTTTAATAAAAACGACAGAATATTTGTGGTGAGAAAGTGAAGACCAGGCTATTCTGTAATTTCTGTGGGAATGCCCTTGAAACGGATGTGCTTGAGGGCAAGGAAAGACAGGTATGCAAGGGTTGTCTGGAAGTATATTACAAAAACCCCCTACCCGTTGCCTCTGTGATTCTCCCAAATCGGCATAGAGAGGTTCTGCTTGTGAAAAGGGCACGGGAACCCTTTAAAAACATGTGGTGTTTCCCTACCGGATTTGCCGAGACAGGTGAAAGCATTGAAGATGCCGCCCTTAGAGAACTAAAAGAGGAAACGGGTGTTAATGGAAAAATTATACAGCTTGTGGATGTGGGTTCTCATAAAAACTTCTTTTATGGTGAACTTCTTATAGTGACCTTTGAGGCAGAAAAAATAGGTGGAGAGGAAGCCCCGGGCGATGATGCACTGGAGTGTGGCTATTTTCCGGTTATGAGCCTCCCAAGGCTTGCCTTTGATTCTCAGGAAAGGGCTATCCAGAAATTTATTGAGCTTAAAAGGGACCTGTGGAAAATGCACGATTCCTTTGAAACCCTCATCGAGAGCACTGTTATGAATAGAATTATCTATCCCGGCAATCTCCTGTCGGACGAGCTAATAAATGCCGTGCAGAGCAATTCAAAAAAGATTATTGAACTCTGGCTTAATGACATTTCAACAAACCCATCCACTAAGGCGTACCATCAGTTTGACAGGGATGAACTCTTCTCAAGGGCAATATTTATTATTGGTCAATTTGAAGCATGGCTCAAGGGGGAGAAGGGAGAGAGCGAATTTAAAGAGTTTTATAGTGCCCTTGGTTTCCAGAGAAAAAAGGACGGCATTCCCCTTGAAGAACTTATAAGTTCCTTGAGTCTTCTCAAAAAACACATCTGGATGTTCACCTATTCCTTTGGGGTGTGGGAGAAGGCGGTTGATATTTACCGTATGTTTGAGCTTGGCGAACGACTCGTGTATTTTTTCGACAAGGCCGCATATTATACCGTTATGGGGTATAAGCAGAAACAATAATTGGAGAACCAATTTAAGGCATGCAAAGGAAGGATGGTGGTAAAAGCAAAAGAGCGGCATTAATTGTCACTACCTTGTCTTCTTTTCTTACACCCCTTGCGGCGTCAGCAGTTAATATTGCACTCCCCTCAATAGGGAAAGAGTTTGGCATGGACGCTATCTCTTTAAGCTGGGTAGCGACGGCATTTATTGTAACTGCAGCCATGTTTCTCGTCCCCTTCGGAAGGTTGGCGGATATATATGGGAGAAAAAGAATTTTTATTTATGGAACATGGATGTTTACTATATCCTCATTTTTTTTGGGGATTTCCTCCTCTGCCCATATCCTTATCTTCTTCAGGGCCCTGCAGGGGGTTGGTGGCGCAATGGTATTTGGCACAGGGATAGCGATTCTTAGCTCTGTATTCCCCTTGGGAGAAAGGGGCAAGGTCCTCGGCATCAATGTGGCCGCTGTCTATCTGGGGCTTTCCTTTGGACCATTTTTGGGTGGGCTGCTCACACAACATCTTGGCTGGAGAAGCGTCTTCCTTTTAAATGTGCCTTTTGGCCTGATAATCATTATATTTGGTATCTGGAAATTGACGGAAGAATGGTCTGGTGCAAGGGGTGAAACGTTTGATTTTATAGGCTCATTAGTTTATAGCTTAATGCTTCTCGCTATAATGTACGGGTTTTCCTTGCTCCCAAGGGTGTCAAGCGTGGTGGTTATTCTTGTGGGCATCGCAGGCGTATGGCTATTTGTCTACTTGGAAAGGAGGGTAAAGAGCCCGATTTTGGATGTAAGCCTTTTCAGGATGAATAAGGTCTTTATATTCTCAAACATGGCGGCGCTGATCAACTATTGTGCAACCTTTGCTGTGGGTTTTCTTTTAAGCTTTTACCTTCAGTATATAGAGGGCTTAAGCCCACAAAATGCGGGCATGATTTTGGTGTCACAACCCATTGTGCAGGCCATTTTTTCCCCTGTAGCCGGCAGGATGTCGGATAGGATTGAACCACGGATCGTTGCATCGACGGGGATGGCATTGACCGCAACAGGGCTCTTTCTGCTTGCCATGTTGAAAGAAGGCTCAGCCCTTTGGTTTATTATAGCGAGCCTATTCCTCCTCGGGTTTGGCTTCGCCCTTTTTTCATCGCCCAACACGAACGCAATTATGAGTTCTGTTGAAAGCAGGCTTTATGGAGTAGCCTCGGCAACGCTCGG
>JAPLKF010000070.1 GCA_026388215.1 Pseudomonadota bacterium
TGGGGGTTTCGAAAACAGGAGAGTGAGGGCTGTGCAAAGGTTGTATTAGTCGCTGTGCCTTGGGGGCGGAAAATTATCTGGAAAGGAGGACGATATGACAGGAGATAAAACAACATTATCAGCATCGGAAAGCCTGCGCAGCACAAGGACCTATGGCAAGGTTCGATGCCACAATCCCAGTTGTATGTGGAGACTTCAACCCGAGCCTGGCTCAGACCGTGTGAAGTGCCCCACTTGCGGAATGGAATACCGCTTGTTCTGGGTTAACCCACAGCTTCCCAGGATACGGGGGCCGGAGTGGGAGGCCAATCGAAAAATAGCCGAACAAAAGATGGCCGAGTGGGAGGCCAATCGAAAAATAGTCGAACAAAAGATGGCCGGGATTAGTACCCAAATATCCGAGAAGAACAAAAAGAAAGGAGGAAAATAGGATGGCATTAGATAGAAAAATAGCCTACATTAATCTCTCCACAGGTAAGATTGAAATCAAGCCCATCCCACTTGAAGTGAGGAAAAAGTTCCTGGGAGGCAGGGGACTTGATGCATATCTGCTTTACAACCATACGGAAAAGGGGTGCGATCCATTGGGGCCTGGTAACACCTTATTAATCGGGGCCTGGTAACACCTTATTAATCAGTGGAGGACTCCTGGTCGCAACGTGTGCTTCAGCAACTGCCAGGACCCACGTCATGGCCAAGTCTCCACTCACCAATATGATCGGAAGCACCAATATGGGCGGGTTTTTCGCACCAGAACTTGCCTGGGCCGGGTTTCATCATCTTGTTATCAAGGGCAAGGCAGCAAAGCCCGTTTACCTGTGGATTCATAACGGTGAGATTGAAATAAGGGACGCAAGCTACCTATGGGGCAAGACTACCACCGAGACCGAGTGGGCCATCAGAGAAGAACTTGGTGACGAGGAAATTAAGAGCGCTGTCATCGGGCCAGCCGGTGAGAATCTGGTAAGATTTGCCAATGTGATGACAGGTATAAAAAATTCTGGCGGCAGGACTGGCATGGGGTGTGTTATGGGCTCAAAGAACCTGAAGGCCGTAGCCGCCAGGGGAACCATGGACATTAAAATCGCACACCCCATTGATGCTCTGGAATATAACAAACAATTTATTGATCAAATCACAAGTGCCAAGGTAAACCAGACCCAGGGGGCCTTAGGGACACCGTTCATCTGGGGCGCAACCAATTCCTGGGGCGGGGTAAGAACCAGGAATTTCCAGTACAACCAGCTGGAGTACGCAGATGAAGTCGAACCTGAAAATATCGATGCGTGGTCAAAGAAGTCATGTGGCGAGTACAATATGACGGCATGTTTTGGCTGTCAGGTCCATTGCCGTGCAAAATATAAAATACCAGACACAACGTTAGCACAGAAATTCGGTTTGGTAGGAAAATACGATGAAGGTCCGGAATATACGTCTCAGGGCGCATTTTGCAGTGAGCCGGGATGTACGAAACTGGATACACTGTTGATTGGTAACCATCTCGTTAATCAGTACGGTGTTGACAACCTCGAAATCGGCAGTATCATCTCCTGGGCAATGGAACTTTACGAATTGGGAATCCTTACAAGTAAAGATACTGACGGCCTTGATTTGAAATTTGGTAATGATGAAGCACTCCTGGAGATGGTCAATCGTATTTGTTACAGAAAGGGCTGGCTTGGTGATATCCTTGCAGACGGCGGGATCCCTGCGGCTGAAAAGATAGGTAAAAATTCTTTTAACTATCTTGTTCAGGTCAAAGGTATGAACAATTTACATTCAGACGAAAGGGCGACTCCTGCATTAGCTTTAAACATTGCTACGGCCTCCAGAGGTTCTGACCACTTGAGGAGCAGGCCTGCCATTGATCTCTACCATCTCCCGCAGGATGTTATGAGAAGGATTTACAGCAGCCCTGTTCCATACGATGGGCCGTTGAGCTCCGACCAAAGGGAATATATTGGAAAGCCATGGCAGGTTTTTTGGCATGAGAACTGCTACATGGCAGTGGATTGCCTTGGCATATGCAAGTATCACACAGTATTTCTGGGAGCTACCCTTCCCAATTTTGAGGATTGGCCCAAGGCGATCTATTACAACACCGGGCTTGAAATGACCCCGAAGGAGATCTGGGATGTTGCTGAGAGATGCAACAATTTAGAGAGGCTCTTTAACCTCAGAGAAGGTCTGTCAAGAGATGACCCCAAAAAAGGTGACACACTGAGTCATCGCTATTTTGATGAACCCTGCAGGCGCGGGGCCCCCGATGTCATAGGCGCCACAATAGACAGAAAAAAATTTAAGGAAATGATCGATGAATTCTATGAGTACCATGGATGGGACAAAAACGGCGTTCCAACACCCGAGACTTTTAAAAGGCTCGGCCTGGACAACGAACCGTCCCACCTGCTTTAAACTATTCTCAGAGGAGGAAATCAATGGAGAAAGTCCTGATGATAGACTATCAAAAGTGCACTGGGTGCCGTCTATGCGAGCTTGTGTGCTCGGTAAAGCATGACATGGTCTCTAACCCTGCCAGAAGTCGCATAAAGGTAATAAAGTGGGAATCCGAAGGCCTGTATGTCCCCGTATCATGTCAACAATGTGAGGATGCGCCCTGCATGAACATTTGTCCTGTAAAGGCCGTCTTCCGTGATAAAGATACCGGTGCAGTAATGGTTAATTACAGTGTATGCATCGGTTGTCGTTCATGCATAGCTGTTTGTCCATTCGGGGCTATGAACTTCAATCCCTTGGATAAAAAGGTTTTCAAGTGTGACCTTTGCAGCGGCGATCCACAGTGTGTCAGGTTCTGTAATGTGAAGGCAGTAGATTATGTTGATGCTACAAAAGAGAGCTCGATAAAAAAGAGAGATGCTGCATTGAAAATATCACAAGCAGGAAAGCTTGGCGCAACTATACAATACGAGGGTTGACAGACACTTTTATACTTAAGACAATATAAAAACCCCTCTGCTATAACAGGAGGGGTTTTTATATCATCCTCCTGATAAAAAAACCAGAACCGCCATTGAATCACCGTCTTTTACCGGATACGCCAACTCGTTTGTACCTATACCATGTCCGTTAACAAGAACTTCCACATACCCTTTTAACGCACCGTTTTTGCCAAACATTTTCTTTTCCATGGCAGGATATCGTTTTAATATTGACTTTATACATTCACCGACAGTGTTCCCATCAACTTCTAACTGGAGTTCAATGCCGTCATTAAGGAAAGGATGAAGTGTTGCCTTTATGCTCATATATTACCTCCACTGCAAATTGGACAATTTTTCTTCTTTTCTATTTTTATCATCATAAATTCCATAGTTTCTCCGTTCACAAAAAGCTTTCTCCCTGTCAGGAGTTCTCCGAACCCCGAGAGGAGCTTTATTGCCTCCATTGTCTGTAAGGATGCAATTAAAGCGGGGATTGCTCCAAAGATAGGAAATGTTCTCTCCCGGGGAGCCCAATCCTCCTACCCCGGCTATTAAAACGTGGGTTTTTTTCAGCCTAATTTGTCCTTCTTCCCCGAAGTCAGGATAGATAATCTGCCTGCTATACCTTGTATAGTCTACTTCTATTAATGATAGGGGAGAAACAATCCTTTTTTTCATTTATGGGATTATTATTCATATTTACAATTGATTTTTTCTATCCAGAGATTCATAGGTACCGATAATTGGGTTATATATTAGCATTTCTCTCTATGATATTCAACATTGTCCTGTTTAATCTGATTATATTTCAATCACAATTAATATATAATATCTTTGCTTGAAGGAAAGAAGGTAGTGTCCAATTACCTCATCATAGACCAGTCATCAATACTGAGATATGTCTTTTACCCTCGGAATGACTATGCAGTATGCCCAAAAAATGCTTTTGATATATCCGTAACAGTTGAAGATAATGTCTCCATTTTGTGCCGTGCTTATAAAGGAGAAGACAGGTTGCCATGGATTTTATATTTCCATGGCAACGGTGAAGTGGTGAGTGACTATGATGAAATTGCACCCTTTTATACTGAGCGAGGACTCAATCTGGTTGTAGCGGATTACCGTGGTTACGGCATGAGTGAAGGGATTCCAACCCTCACAAACATTGTCAGGGATGCCCATACGATATTTAAAGGAATAAAAAAAGAGCTCACTAATAGGGGTTATAGAGATAAATTGTGGATAATGGGAAGATCCCTTGGGAGTATTTCTGCCCTCGAACTTGCTTACCATTATCAGGATAATATTATGGGACTCATAGTGGAGAGTGGTTTTCCAAGTATTGTTAATATCCTTACACATCTTGGTGTTCCGGTCTATGATACAAAATTAGACCGTCTTTATAAGGAAAGCCTGGAGATGATACAGGGGATCTTTATACCAACCCTCATTATCCATGGGGAATATGATACCCTCGTTCCCCTTAAAGAGGGTGAAGATTTATATACACATATAGGTACAGAAGAAAAACACCTCCTCATAATCCCTGGAGCTAACCACAACGATATAATGTTTATAGGGTTCAAACAGTATTTCGATGCATTAAAAAGATTTATTGAAATTACCGACAAAACTCTATACTGACTATAATCAGGATATCTACAGTATAAGGAGGCTTTTAAAAATGAAGGCAATGGTGTTAAACAAAATCTACAACCTCGAGGAAAATAAAAACCCCTTAGAACTGGTTGATTTGCCAATACCTGTTCAAGGAGAAAATGAAATCCTGGTAAAGGTTTCAGCCTGCGGGATCTGCCACACTGAATTAGATGAAATCGAAGGGAGGACTCCTCCGCCAAGATTCCCGATTATCCTCGGTCACCAGATTGTTGGAAGGGTATATAAAATAGGCAGCAAGGTAAAAAGGTTTAAAGTTGGCGATAGAATAGGAATAGCCTGGATCCATTCTGCGTGTGGAAGGTGCAAGTTCTGCATCGAAGGTAATGATAATTTATGTGACCAATTTGAGGCAACGGGCAGGGATGCACATGGAGGCTATGCTGAATATACAACAATTTCTGAAGATTTTGCCTTCAAAATACATGATACATTTTCTGATTTAGAGGCGGCCCCTCTTTTATGCGCTGGTACAATTGGTTACAGATCCCTCAGGTTAACAGGTATCAAAGACGGAGAAAATTTAGGGCTTATAGGATTTGGGGCTTCAGCACATCTTGTCATCCAAATTGCAAGATATAAATATCCAAATTCCAGATGCTTCGTTTTCGCAAGAAGCGAAGGAGAAAGGGCATTTGCAAAAACACTTGGAGCCTTCTGGACAGGCGACATTGAAGATGAACCACATGAAAAACTACACTCAGCCATTGATACGACGCCTGTCTGGAAACCAGTTATTGAGGCCCTGAAAAATTTAGAAAAAGGGGGGAGATTGGTAATCAATGCTATTCGGAAAGAAGAAGTAGATAAAACATCCCTTTTAAAACTCGACTACTCTTCCCACCTCTGGCTTGAAAAGGAGATAAAAAGCGTTGCCAACGTCGCAAGACAAGATGTCAGCGAGTTTTTAAAGTTAGCAGCTGAAATCCCCATCAAGCCGGAAATTCAGGAATACACACTTGAAGAAGCAAATAAAGCACTTGTCGAGCTTAAGAAGAGGAAAATAAGAGGCGCAAAGGTGCTAAAAATTGAGTAAAAGAAATAATAGCATTTTTAAGTTATAGTGTCATTAATTATTCTTTCCGGACAACTATAAATATTACCCCGGTTTTTCCTTAGAAATCCTATAAGCGTGAGATTCAGGGTTCTGGCCAGTTCCACTGCAAGCGAGGTTGTAGATGAGACCCCACCAAGGATCTCCACTCCCAAACGTCCTGCTTTTTGAACCATTTCATAACTAAGTCTTGAAGTCAAAATAATAATAGCTGCTTCATTGATTTTTTTGCTTAACAGTAACTTGCCAATGGTTTTATCAAGTGCGTTATGTCTTCCTATATCTTCAGATAATGATAGTAGATCACCCTTTGCGCTAAAAATGCCAGCAGCATGAGTTCCCCCGGTAACCCGAAAAACTTCCTGTTTTTCCTCCACTATCTGTTGCAGTTTGAGGATTTTAGAAAATTCAATAGTTACTCTTTTATCCGCTGACTTTAGAGCCGTGCATATATCCTCTATCATATCCTTTCCACAGATTCCGCAACTTGAGTAAGTTGTTGACCTTTTCTGTTTTAGTTTAAAAGATTCTGTATTTTTTCTTGAGGCACTCAAATACACATTAATTTTGTTACCGGAATTATCACCGCAGTAATTAACACCTGTCACATCATCCATTGAATTTATAACCCCTTCAGTAAAACACAGGCCGATAGCCAATGGCATCTCCTCCCCGGGTAACCGCATTGTTATATAATAGGGTTCATCGTCAATAAATATTTCCAGCGGTTCTTCCATCGACACATAGTCTTCTGCTCTGACGTTCTCAACTCCGGAAAATTTTACAACGGGAATTTTCACTGTATTCACTGTATGGTGCTCCGATTTTTTATTATGCTGGGTATATGTTTAGCAAAATAATCAGTATTCAATATAACATAGTTTTTGATGGATAATACAAATTACACATCATGCCTTTTTAATAGAGCACAAAAGCGCCTTTATTTCAGGGTAACCCATAATAGGCTCCCGGCAGTTTGTGTCAGTGAGCAGGTTTGCATTGGCTTCTCCAGGCCACCCGTGAGGAACTAAAACCACACCTTCTGCTACCCTCTCATCCACGTGGACTTTCATTCTAACAGTGCCCCTGTTTGTTTCAATGATAATCTCGTCCGACTCTTTTATACCATATCGGGAAGCTGTTTTTGGTCCTATCTCCGTCCTGGGTTCAGGATTTTTTGCTTGAAGCGATTTAACCCTCCTGAGCTGTCCGTGCGTATAGTAAAGGTTCCTGCTTCCAGTAGAAAGGATCAGCGGGTACTTTTTTAACAATTCCGGTGAACTAACAGGGCTTCTCTGCGGTTCAAGATATGTAGGAAGGGGGTCAAACCCCAAGCGTGCCAATGCATCACTGTATATCTCTATTTTTTTTGTCGGTGTAGAAAATACCATTCCTTCTTTCATTCCATATTGTTTCTGCTGGTAATATGCGCCTTCAGGTTTTTTAATGAGAAGTTCTTCAAATGTCAATCCTGTTGGTTCCAGCTCGTACGCAACAAGTTCTTCCTCTGATTTCCATGGAAATTTGTCTCCTATGCCCAGCCTTTTTGCAAGCTCTGTGAAGAACTTCCACTCTGACCAGCTTTCATAATATGGTTCTATAGTCTTTTTTCGAAGCATCAGATAGGGCAAACAGTGACACACATTGTATGTATATGCAACCCCCCATTTTTCAAGATGTGAACAGGCAGGAAGCACATAGTGGGCAAGTTCTCCTGTCTCTGTCATGAAGAGATCATGGACTACAAGCAACTCCAGTTTTTTAAAGGCTGATTTAAAGGCATTTGAATCAGCCATGGATATAACCGGATTTCCCCCGATGACCAAAAAGGCCTTTATTTTTTCTGGAATGTTTTCGGGAACACAGGTAACCACACCATAGGGGCTCTTTCTTCCCCATACCTCATAAAAAAGCGGATACTGGTCTGCTCCAAGAGGCTTACCCTCGACACCCAATCCCACATTGCCCAGCGGTAACCTGGGACTGATCACCCAACCACCTGGATTATTTATATTTCCTGTAATGATCTGGAGAACCGAAAAGGCACGACTGTTCTGTGTACCATTTGCTGTTTGATCCTGGGTACATGTTCCCTGATAAATTCCCGCTCCTTTTGTCTTCGCAAAAAGTCTTGCAAGCTTGCGGATGTCATGAGCAGGAACCCAGGTAATATTCTCTGCCCACTCCGGGGTATATTGCTGGACATGGGAAATCAGTATATCAAAACCAAGTGTATATTTCTCAATGAAGTCAGCATCATAAAGTTTTTCATTTATAATTACGTGTATCATTGCAAGGGCCATAGCTCCATCAGTACCAGGCCTTATTCTGAGATACATCTCGGCACGGTCTGCGAGCGGGATCCTTTTAGGGTCAATGACAATAAGCTTTGCCCCCTTTTTCAAATTCTCCTCAATGGCAAGTAGCAAAGGAAAATCAGATGCCTCCGGGTTATGACCCCAGAGGATATAGAGGCTCGAATCAAGTTCCTCTGTAGGATACTTGCCAAAGGTAATCTGTCTGGTACGAATTCTCATCCTGTAACAGATGGATTCCACTGAAAAAAAGTTAGGGGAGCCAAATGCAGCTTTAATTCTCTGTGTCAGACCAGCCATCTCCAGATTCTCGACACCTATAGACCCGCTGAAAACTCCCAATATACCTGGGCCAAACTCCTCCTTAAGCTTTAAGAGCTTATCTGCGATTTCAGTAAGGGCTTGATCCCATGTTACCCTCTTCCAGTTTTTATCTACCCTCTTCATTGGGTACTTAAGACGTTTGGGATCGTAAATATTATCAAGCATTGCCTCGCCTTTTGGGCAAAGCTTCCCTTTATTCAGTGGATGAGACGGAAGTCCTTCAACCTTTACTGCCTTGCCATCCTTAACAGTTACTATAGTTCCACAACTATGGTAACAGAGGGTACAATCTGTTAATACCTTTTTCATATTTTCAACCATACACTCCTCAGCCACTAAAATCCGGAATGATAAATTCTATGACATTCACCGTTGTGCCTCTAAATCTTGTTTACAAATAATGCAATCGGGATTTCTCTCTGCTTTTATTTCTCTGAATGTCATATCAATCCCTGAGAAAAAAAGCAACCGTCCCTTAAGAAGTTCAACATAATCTCTATCAACGAGCCTTATAAATCCAACCCCAGCAGCAACGAGATAATATGTAGAATCAGATTTGATTGCCACCTTATTCATGTCTATTAAGGTTAAACTTTGAAATTATAATTAAAATTTGCTGTATTTTTCAAGCAAAATGGGCTGACCTTTGTAATCATGAGATATAAGTTGAATATAGCGTGCTAATCCATTATAGTAAAAAATAGTTGGTAGCCCATTGCTCAAATCATAAGGGGTTTTTGATATGTTAATATGGCCTGACTGTATTCATTGTATTCTGAGGATGTCCCTGAATGCCTCTCGCATCATTATGAAAAACAAAGATCAGGTAAGACAATTCATCGAGCAAATTCTTAAATTAAAGGCCCTTAAGGGGGAAGACTGGAAGGTTACATCCCCTGAGATAATAAGAGACGTCTGGCGAATAATCAATAAGGTCTCCGGGTTTGATGACCCCTTGAAAAAAATCAAGAAGGAACAAAATGATGCAGCCCTAAAAATTTACCCCTTCGCCAAAAGGTTTATTTCAGAAAGTTATGACCCTTTCCTTGAAGCCTTAAAGTTCTCAATCGCAGGTAACTCTATAGATCTAATGACAGGTGAAACAAAAAAACCAAAAAAGGAGATTATAAAGAAACTACAGCAATTTGCAATAAAAGAGGAAAACATAAAGGGATTGAAAGAAAGATTAAACAAAACAAGGAAACTTGTGTATCTTGGAGATAACTGTGGCGAAATTGTCTTCGACAGGCTTTTTATAGAAACTATCTTGGATAATTATGATATAGAAATAACCTTTGTCACAAGAAAATTCCCGGTGCTCAATGATGCGACCTTATCCGATGCCTTGTATGTGGGCATGGATAAAGTAGTACGTGTCATTGATAATGGGATACGGGAACCACTCCCCGGCACCATGTTGAAAAAAATATCTCCTGAACTAAAAAGACTCATAGATGAATCGGACCTTGTAATCTCAAAGGGGGGAGGAAATTACGACTTGCTTACTGAAGAAAGCAGATTAAAGGGGAAAATTTCCTTTCTTGTTCAGGCGAAATGTAAACCATACACAACTATCCACAGAGTCCTGCTGGGTAGTCTTGTTGTAAAGAACCTTTCATGAGGATAATACTATAAGACTTAAATCCTTTTTAATTTTCTCAATCCTCTCAGCTCTATTTATTTTTTCAATGTTTTACCGTGTCTCTAATGCCATAATAGCTCCCGATCTTATTAAAGATTTACATCTTAATGCAGAAACCCTCGGGATTCTTGGAAGTGCTTTCTTTTACTCTTTTGCCCTGCTTCAGATTCCGATGGGTATTTTGCTTGACCGTATTGGTCCCCGGGTAGTGATAAGCCTTTTCTCTTTAGTTGGAGCAATCGGAGCCTTTATCTTTGCCCTTGCAAGTACCTTCATTATTGCCTTTCTGGGGAGGGTTCTTATTGGTATCGGAATGGCTTCTGTTTTAATGGGAACCCTGAAGATTTTTGTCCTCAGATTCTCTCCGGAAAAATTTTCAACCCTGTTTGGAATTTTCATTTCCATTGGAACATTGGGGAGCATACTTGCAACGTCTCCACTGGCATACTTGAATTCCACAATTGGCTGGAGGGCTACATTAATGTTTGCTGGGGGACTAACCTTCATACTTTCTTTTTTAATTTTCTGGGTATTGGGTAACCATATATATAGCAAGAAAAAGAAGACGCTATCCCTTTCCCAGCCAGAACAACAAATAAGTATTTTAAGGTCTATACAACTCGTTATAACAAATTTATCCTTCTGGCAGATAAGTGCAGTATCATTTTGCAATTACGGGATATTCGTTGCCCTCCAGGGGTTATGGCTCGGCCCTTATCTTATGGATATAAAAGGATTTACACCTATTCAGGCAGGCAACATATTACTGATGCTTTCAATTGGGTCTATTATAGGCGCACCAATGGCAGGATATCTATCTGACAAAATATTTGGGTCACCCAAAACCGTCCTCATGTATTCATTAAGTTTTTATGCACTGTTTCTTATCCCATTGACAGGAATATGGGGTATTGAAAGCTCAGTCTTATTCTCCACTGTTCTCTTTTGTTTAGGCTTTTTTCGGGCCTTTGGAATGCTCACTTATACCCACGTGAAAGAGTTGTTTCCACTCAGTATTTCAGGGACTGTAATAGCTTGTACCAATTTTTTTGTTATGTCCGGAGGGGCAGTTTTCATGCAGGGGCTTGGGAAAGTAATCGAGTCTTTTCCCCGCACACACGATTCTTACTCACCCCAAGCATATCACTTAGCCTTCTTTATCTGCTTTCTGGCAATGGCTGGAAGCTTAATATTCTACTTTTTTTCAAAAGAAAAAAAATAAATTACAGATGCACAGATTACTAATGATGGGGATCTAAAGCTACGAATGCGTAGAAAAAAGATTATCTTTTATCTCGACTGATTGTTTCTTTTGAGAGCAAGGCACCGAGAAGGCTCATGAGGCTCATTATAAAGAATATCCAGAAAGCAAGTTTATAGGCAGATGATGGATATACACCCTGAACCCTTCCGGCTTTATCTAAAACATAGCCGATAGCTGGCTGGAAGAGAATTCCACCAAGAAAGCTGAACGAATTAACCGCCCCCATGGAAATGCCTGCTATGTTAGCTGAAAAAAGCTCCTTTGTGGCTGTAAATCCCACACTCCCTGGGGCAGAAGAAGCAGCACCTGTTATGAAAAAGAGAAGATAAAGTGCGGGTATTGACAAAGATCCATGGAAGACAAGGAGAATAAACCAGCACAGCGAATGTACCACAGAGCTGCCTACAATGACCTGCTTTCTACTCCCAAGCATTTTATCTGAAAGATATCCGAGAAATGGACTCCCTACTATTATAGCAAGAGGAACCATGAGGAGTATATTTCCTGTTTCTATTTTTGAAAGTTTGTAGGTGTCCATAAGGTAAGGACCTGCCCAGAGCCCAAAAAAACTGAAAAGGATAGCTACCCTGAAAAAAAACCAGATAGCAAGGGGCCAAAAATACTTTTCCCGGAAAACCAATTGTATATCATCAATCAATTTTCTCTTACTAAGGGGAATGACTTTCTGTTCTTGCATATTGTGAATACCTTTCTTCTCCGGGTTATCCACGACAAGGAGCCATGTGAGAAGCGTGAGGGCTATCATGAGTAATCCGATGATTATAAAGATTTCTCTCCAGTCGAATTTTTGGGACAACATGGCAAGAGGTGTCGTACCTATAAGCCACCCTACACTTCCCACAGAGATGAATAAACCTGAGATTCGAGCATACTCCACTTTTTTGAACCATTCTGTAAAGACCTTCATTCCGCACACAAAGGTGGCAGAAGCACCAAGGCCAAGGAGAACTCTTGAAAAGGTAGCAAAACCAATTGTATGGGAGAATGCAAAAAGCATAACACCAAGGGTAGCTATCAGACCAAACAAAGTAGCTGTCTTTCTCACTCCCCACGAATCCGATAAAATACCAATCGGAATCTGCATAAAGGCATAAGGATAAAAATATGCGGAAGAAAGAACACCAAGCCCTACACCGGATATATTGAAGGCCTTAACAAGTTCGGGGGCAAGGACAGCCGGACAAATCCTATGAAAAAAAAGGAGGAGGAATTGGAGAGAAAAAATCCAGAAAATAAACCATCGGTATTGCAATGCCCTTCCCGTCCCTTCTTCCACCATTGATACTGAAACAGATTTACAGAAAAACCTCATGAATATCTGTTGCTGCAGTGTTTTTTCAGTTCTGTGTTAAAAAAAAATACAGGTTTCTCAAGGAGAAAAAACAGCATTCTTTCTCCGTAAACCCCAGATATCATTGATATGATAATCATTAATGTAAAGTGGCTCTCTGATACCCCTTTGATCATAATTATAAGGGAAAGAAAGATAGGTATTATGAAGTTCAATCCACACCATATGTGGAGAACATTAGCCCTTTTTCCCCTCATATAGCTCATCGCTTCAGAGGATGATTTCTTTAAAAACAGGATATATAAAAAAACACATAACAACTGAGTTAATATCAAAACAAAACCACACAATATATAGACAAGCCCTGTTTGTATGCCATTTACTGAAAGGGTAAAATTTAGGAAGAACGATGCAAAGGCAAACCCGTTTGCCAGATAATAGGGAAAAAACACCATGCTGTTCCATAGAGGGTGGGATGTATATCTATATGCGTACGTTGTACCAAGGAGAAGCAGAATGGCACTAAGAAATAGGAATAAACCCGAAATATGACCAAAACCATGAATATTTACCAATTCTTTTCCTATTACCAAAACCAATACAATCAAGAAAATACTACTGAATGCAATCTCAAGCGTAAGATGGGATGATGGATTCTTTAAAACCCTGTAGAATCTAAAGGGAGTGGAAAGATGGGTAAGAGAAGTAACAGTTGCCAGTACCATAGATACGAAAGCAGATACAACCAGGTAAAAACTCAGGGGGTTATCCGTTAAAAAAAGAAGAGCTGAAGCAAAAGCAAATCCTGTAGCAATCCTTGAAAAAAGCATAAATAAAACAAGAGGGGTATCTGGCTCGAATCTCTTATTTTTTCCCTCTGCAGATTCCTTTATCCTGTAAAAAACTGAACGAGAAAGACTTTCCATATACTACCTCTGCGGTCTCCCTTGTGAATCCCACTCCATCATTTCATAAAACCTGTTAAGTGTGTCCTCCCACATAGACCTATCTAAATATTTGCCTGCCATATCCCCATATTCGGTTGGCACTTCATAAACAGTATCATCAAGCGTATCATCCATTTTTGAAAAATGACCCATTTTTCTTTCCATATCAACAAGCCCTTTCGCTTTCACCTCAAGAGCCACTTCATCCCCAAAAAGGATTTTAAAACCTTCTTTTAAGTCCTCTACTGTTATCACCGGCACCCTTGAAATGGGGAGAGGACAGATACCCAACATATCTGAAAGCGTTTTGATAATGAGTATTTTCTTTAAAGAGGTGGCCCTGTTCTCTTTGTTAAATGCATCCTCCTGTGGTGCATCCATACCAATACATAACTGAAAATAATCATAATCCTGGATTGTGAAAGCGCAATAGAGGCTTAAATCAATGAGTCTTCTCGGGTCAAAAGAAAGGGGCATACCTTTTACTTTGAACGTGTTATATCTTTCTTCAATTTCTATGTTATGAATTTTTGCTATCGCATCCCTGTATTCGGTAAAAAGAATGAAGGGGTCAATACATTCCCTTCTCATCCTTATAGCTTCCATGAGAATTGTATCCAATTTTTTTTCTTTCATGTGTGCAGCGAGAAATAACACTTCTTCGAATAATGGTCCGCTCGAAGATGCAATACCGTTGATATTAGTAAATTTTCCACACCCGATAGGGCACGAGGGACACGCTTCTCTTCCTGCCTCAAAAGATTTCAGGTAAGTTTTCCCTGAAATTTCTTCCGGTATATTAGAGGGGAATCCATAGACATTTTTTTTATCCAGAAAAGCAAGGCTGCCTTTGTTCTTAATTGTCTTTACAATGTTGTCTTCAGATATTTTTCTGAATAGATGCGAAATATATCCTAAAAACTTATCCTTGGCCTCAATATTGAAACCCTTATCACCTCTTATTCCTATTGCTTTAAGGCCCTTTTCTATAAAATCTTTGCCAAATCCAAATCTATTGATAGGCCAGTTACCGGATGAAAAGAGGATGGCATGGTCTAAAAAATCAACTGGTGGATTTCCTATACTGATTGTCTCTATATCACGATCATCAAACTCTTCCCGGATGTACGTATCTGTCAAAAGAGCATTCTTATCTTTCAACACAGAAGTTTCGTGAAAAGACACCTTTTCGTTATCTATA
Source organism: Pseudomonadota bacterium (assembly GCA_026388215.1). Taxonomy (NCBI): domain Bacteria; kingdom Pseudomonadati; phylum Pseudomonadota; species Pseudomonadota bacterium. Next base: position 14,679 of record JAPLKF010000070.1, read on the forward strand.
AAAACATATAATAAACCCTTTGATTTGCCTTTTAAAACAATCTGAACAAAACCAGCCATCTTCATCGAAAGACCAAAACCACCACCAAAGCAACTTGTAACAGGATAGCCCAATTTCTTGTCATATTTACTTATATAAGAAAAAGAGGCACAGGGGAAACCACTGCCCACCAAGGGACCGGTAGAAATAACTGCAATGTCTTCATCCATACTGACGTGATTCAGATAATATAGATTCAGACCCTTACCTCCGATATATTCCTGAACTTCGTTTTCTATATTTTCAATGTAAGATTTTTTCTCTTTCATATCTAAAATCAATCTACTCCACTTGAGAGGCAAAGACATTTCTCATCCTCCAATATTCTATTTAACCTTTTAACGCCTTTTTTAAGACTTCAGAATGTGCCCTCTTCTTATTCACAGCCACTTTATATGAGGGAACAAAGCTAATTGCATTATATTTGCAAAACTTCACACATACGGGGTCTCCGCCACAGAGATCACATGTCATGGTCTTTTTTGTATCAGGGTTTATACTTGGTGCTGCAAAAGGACATGCATAAATGCATGATTTGCAACCAA
>JAPLKF010000071.1 GCA_026388215.1 Pseudomonadota bacterium
AGGGCCTGTATAGGTATCAACAATGCCTACCTTAATCGTATTTGCCGCATTGGATGTCGGACACATAAAAAATAGACCAAACAAACTGACCAAAAAAATTGAAAACCATTTTGATTTTTTCATAATACTACCCCCTTCAAAATTTTAAATCATTTAAACTACACAATAATCATTTGTAAAACAAAAGTGCTTCCTTGTCAATACTAAAAACCACTTTAGCATTTTCAACCCTTTAATTCTCACTGCATACATAATGGAGGATATCCTTTTTTGCATATCCCTCTAAATTTCCTTTTGAAATCTCGTTCTCTTGCTTAGAAATGTTCTTCGTCAGATCATTCACCAATCAATAAATGTTTTAAAATAATTTATTTGACAAGGATGGATTTTTATATAAGAATTTATCTAATAAAACTAAAAATAGTACAAGGGGGATAACATTATGAAAAAAGGTATATGTGTAATCTTTATTTTATTGGCCTTTATACTTTCTTCTTTTTCGTTTGCCGAAGCTAAGATTATTGTAAAATACGGCCATGTGGGACCACCCATTCACCCGCAGCACCATGCAGCAGTTGCTTTTGCTAAATATGTGACAGAAAAGACAAAAGGGGAGATTGAGGTTCAGGTATTTCCCCTTGGTCAGCTCGGTGGTGAACGTTCCATGACAGAGCAGGTTCAGGCAGGGACACTGCATATGACAGCAGTGACTGCTGGTGTGCTCGCTAATTTTGTGCCGGAAATGGGTATAATCGAATTACCATTTATATATCCAAATAGAGAGGTTGCCTATAAGGTTCTTGATGATAAGGATGTGAAAGAAAGATTCTATAAATTTTGCGAACCTAAAGGCTTTATCTTTATTGGATACACAGAGAATGAGTTCAGGGATATAACTAATTCAAAAAGACCCATCAGAAAACCTGAAGACTTAAAAGGCTTAAAGATAAGGGTCATTGAAAGCCCATTATTTATAGATACCTTTAAAGCATTTGGAACTAATCCAACCCCGCTTCCTTTCCCTGAGATTTACAATGCTTTACAGCAAAAGGTTATTGATGCCCAGGATAACCCTATTTATACATCAATTTTGATGAAGTTCACAGAGGTTAACAAATTTGCCACTATAACAAATCATATATTGACTGAATGTCCGACAGTGGTGAATAAGAAATTCTGGGAATCCCTCACACCTGAACAGCAGAAAATATTCAAAGAGGCAGCAGAAGTACAGATAAAGGTGAACAGGGATGGGAATGCAAAAAATAGAGTAGAAGCCTTGGAAAAGGCAAAGGCCCAGAAGGTGGATGTCATAATATTAACTGCAAAAGAAAGGGGAGCCTTCAAAAATGCTGTAAAACCTGTGTACGAAAAATATAGAGGTGTATTCGGGGCTGAATGGTACGACTTCTATTTAAAGAAGATAGACTTTTATTCGAAGAAGAAGTAAAAAGATCAAGGGTTCAGGGAATAGGGGTCAGGGTTCAATTGACCCCTATTTCTCAAAGCTGAAAGCTAATGGCTGATAGCTAAAATAATGGACAATTTCATAAAAAAGCTGAACAAGCTCGAAGAGGGATTCCTTGGCCTGTCGCTCCTTGGCCTTGCAATCCTGACCTTTGTCGAAACTGGCCTCAGGTATACCATATCCTATACGTTTACATGGTTCCAGGAGTTCGCAAACTATTTAATTATTTTTGGGACATACCTTGCGGCATCAGTTGGTGTAAAGTACGGTACACACTTTTCAATGGAGGCCCTGACAGAATATGCCCCTGACAGGGTAAGCCACCTTTTGAAAACAATTGCCTATTTTATATCGGGGATTATGGTCATCATTTTTATATATTACGGGTTTAAACATCTCGTGTCATTAAAATCCTTTGGTGTGAAAAGTTCTGCCATGCAGATACCTATGTTTATTCCCTATATAGCGATTCCACTGTTTTCCATATCGATGGCTTTCAGGTTTTTTGTGTTGTCCTTCAAGCACTTCAAAAGCTTCTTGAGAGGTGAGCCCTTTGAAAGGGTCAGGAGAAAGTAACAGATGAATTTAACGATCATCCTTCTCTGCTTCTTTGCCCTCCTTACCCTCAGCATGCCGATCTCTCTCGTTCTGGCCGCCACAACAGCTATATACCTGATTTTTATTGCCCATACCCCTTTGACATCTCTTATTCAGCAGCTTTTCAACGGTCTTGATAACTTTGTTCTCCTCGGCGTGCCATTCTTTATCCTTGCAGGCAATATAATGGCTGAAGGGGCAATCTCTGACAGATTAGTGAGCGTAATGAAGCTCTTTGTTGGTAGATTCACAGGTGGCCTTGCAATGGCATCGGTGATGGCATGTATGTTTTTTGCCGCCATCTCCGGTTCTTCCCCGGCTACTGTTATTGCCATAGGAAGCATCATGATGCCTGCCCTTATAAAGGAAGGCTACGGTGACAGATTTTCCATAGGCCTGCTTACATCTGCAGGTTCCCTTGGCATTCTTATCCCTCCGAGTATACCTATGATTCTTTATGCCCTTGTGATGAATGTTTCTGTCGCAGAAATCTTCATGGCAGGTTTCCTGCCCGGTATTTTCATCGGATGCTGCCTTATGGGCTACTCGTATTATATGTCCCGCAAAAATGGATGGCACTCAAGAGTACACTATACTTTTAGAGAAGGATTGAAGATTATAAAAGATGGGTTATGGGCTTTATTCCTCCCTGTCCTTGTGCTCGGTGGCATATACGGGGGTGTTTTCACACCAACAGAGGCTGCAGCAGTATCTGCTGTATATGCACTTTTTGTTGAGCTTTTTATATACAGGGAACTGAAAATAAATAAACTTTTTGCTATATGCAGGGACTCTGCAATCCTATCAGGATGCCTCCTCTTTATACTCTCCTGTGCAATGAGC